>NZ_JBFTNT010000021.1:0-36325 GCF_056397585.1 Pedobacter sp. 05L430
ATATCATCCTTATTAAAAGTGTTAGAATCAACAGGGAATGTTCACTTTAAAATAGAAGGGAGGAAAATTATCGTTATGCCATAATAAATACAGAACTAACGGTAGTTTAAACAAAGTCAGGGATGCGGGAACACCCCTGACCGATGTTTGGATTTGCCATGATAAAAAATTCAGCTAAACAACTAATCAATTTATCGACGTAGACTTTCTTCTTAAAAGAGTAAAGTGCTTCGTTGTACCACCAAAACAAACCAAATGTATGAAATTTTACGATCAATCCGGATTTAAGCTGCTTGCATTAAATTCTGGACAAATTATACGTATAATGAGGCTAACCATTCTCATATTAGTAACATGCTTACTCCAGGTAAGTGCTTCAACTAAGGCACAAAAGATATCCCTGAGCGAAAAAAACGCTTCACTGGAAACCATTATCCGGAAAATCAGAAGCCAAACCAGTTATTACTTTATTGGCAATACAGATCTAATCAGAAAGGCTAACCTTATAAATATTAACATTAAGAATGCATCTATTGAGGATGCACTTAACCAATGTTTTTTAAATCAACCGCTGGCTTATTCTATTGTTGATAAAACAGTTGTAATTAAAACAAGGACAATACTTTCCCTGTCGGAAATAATTGGACAGAAAATATTGATAAAAGGTAAAGTCACGGATGAAAACGGTACTTCACTTACAGGAGCGTCTGTAAAGATAGAAGGCACAGCGATAGCAGCGACCACCAACCAGAATGGAGAATTTCAACTAGATGTCCCTGATAACGGTGCCATCTTATTGGTTTCCTATGTGGGATATGAAGTAGCCAGAATAAAGGTCCAAGAAGGAGGAGTAATGAATATCCGCCTTAAACCTCAGTTGCGTGATTTAACTGAAGTAGTTGTAATTGGTTATGGAACCAAACGTAAAACCGAAATTACAAGTTCAATAGCATCTGTAAATGTAAACGAACTTAGCGCAAATGCTTCTAACAATGTAACTGATGCACTTCAGGGACGTGTGGCCGGCGTCTCAATTGAATCAAGTACAGGTGCACCTGGTTCAAAGTCCAACAWCACAATTCGTGGTACTGGAACTCTTGGTGCCAACGGTCCATTAGTTGTTATTGATGGGATGCCTTTTGGTAGTTTGGATGGGTTGAATCCTTCTGATATACAGAATATTGAAGTGCTGAAAGATGCCGCGGCCGCCAGCATTTACGGATCAAGAGCCGCAGGTGGAGTTATCTTAGTTACTACAAAATTGGGTAGAAAGAATACGGAACCTAAAGTTCAGTTTAACGCAGTTTACAGTAGCCAATCTATTGCTAAGCGCATGGATGTGCTTGACGGTGAGCAATGGACTAAATTATTAAATTCTGTTGGAGGAAATTTTCCTGCTTACAATGGAACGAATACCAATTGGCAGAATGAAATTTTTAGGAACGCTCCAATTTACAAAGCTAATGCCGATGTTACTGGAGGATCAGAACATTTTCAATATAGCCTATCAGGAAGCTATCTGAACCAAAAGGGTACAATCGTAAAAACTGATTTCAATAGTGCTAATTTTAGAGCGAAATCGGTATACGAAAAAGGTAGGATAAGAATTGGCGAGACCTTTATTTACAATAAAACCGGCGGACGCACACTACCTCCGGGAGGAGATCAATCTCATAGTAACATATTGAGTGCATTGATTGTACCTCCAACTGTTCCGGTTTATAATCCTGCAAACCAGCCAGGCGGTTGGGGTGGAGTAAACTCTGGGATGAAAAACCTTTCAAATCCTGTAGCTATTTTAAATTCCAGTGATTATAGAAATAATAATAGCTCTGTAACTGCGGATGTATTTGCCGAAATTAGATTGATTGATCAATTGAAGTATAAAATCAATGGTGCAATATCAGAAAATAGAGGCTTTGGTAATAATTATGACTTTGCCTATAATGATGGTAATGTAATACTTGCCAAACCAAGACTAAGTCAAAGTAGCGGAGTTTCTAGTTCATGGTTATTAGAACATACCCTTAGCTACGATAAAAAGATTGGATTACATAATATCTCATTGCTTGCCGGTTTTACTGCCCAAAAGGATACAAGCAATAATTTTAATGCAAATGGAAATAACCTCCCAAATGGAGTTTATTCATTTGGATCTGAAAAGTCCAACCAATCAGTAGGAGGAGATTTAGCCGATGTCAGGAGGAAATCTCTTATCGGAAGGGTTTCTTATTCTTATGATTCCAGGTATATGATCAGTGGATCAATTCGCAGAGACGGATCTTCTAAGTTTGGTGAAGGTTATTATTACGGTGTGTTCCCGGCTTTATCCGCAGGTTGGAATATCAGTAATGAGAAGTTTTATGGTAACTCAGGAGTTTCAGCCTTTATGAATTCATTAAAAATTAGAGGTAGCATTGGTTTGCTAGGAAACGATCAGATACCAAACTATTCTACAATTAATGGGATTAGTAACAACTTAAGTTTTGCTACCAACGGTGGAGTGATCGTGGGATCTATTCCTAGTGGTAATGCTTCTCCTCAAAATTTAAGATGGGAAGAATCAAAATCGGTTGATGCAGGCCTTGATGCAACATTTCTTAACGGGAAAATGTCATTGGTGTTCGATTGGTTTAACAAAACAGCAAGTGGTGTATTGTTGGCGGTTCCAATACCGCTCAGTACAGGGATTAGTGGCACACCAACAGTTAACGCCGGTACAATTAATAACAAAGGGATCGAGTTAGCTTTGGATTACTCAGATGCAGCCGGTGATTTTTCTTATAAAATAGGTTGGAATATGACTACTATGCGCAATAGAATGACCGCCATTACTATAGGAAGTGGTAATCAGGAATTTGGTGATTTAGAACGTGCTAAAGTTGGCAATCCAATAGGAAGTTTCTTCTTAATAAAAACTGACGGCATATTCAAAACACAGGCAGAGATTGACGCTTATAAAGGATCAAGCGGTCAAAAAATACAGCCTAACGCTTCGCCTGGAGATATAAAATTTGTTGATTTCGATAATAATGGTAAAATTGATAACAACGATCAACAATATAGCGGAAGTCCTATTCCAACTCTGGAAACAGGAATAGCGGCGACACTGGGTTGGAGGAATTTCGATTTTAATTTATTGGTGCAAGGGGTTTTTGGGAATAAAATCTATAATGGAGGCAGGATCTGGACAGAGCAAATGACGGCTTATACCAATTTATCTACCTCAGTTTTAAATGCCTGGACGCCTGAAAACAGCAACTCAAATTTTCCAAGATTCACACTCGCAGATGTAAATTTAAACTCCCGTGGAAATAGTGATCGTTGGTTGGAAAACGGTGCTTACGTTAGAGTTAAGAGGCTCGAATTGGGTTATACAGTAGGAGAAGATATAGCAAAACAGTTAAATGTTGGGAAAATAAGGGCATATCTTTCAGGTCAAAATTTATTTACTTTTTCAAAGTATAAAGGGTATAATCCGGATTTAGGAAATGATGGTAATCCACTTAATAGAGGTTTCGACAGCGGTGGTTACCCGCTGCAGCGAATTGTTTCCGTAGGCTTAAACGTATCTTTTTAACTGAATAATTAAAGAAATTATGAATAGAAATATAATTAAAACAATGGCAGTGGTACTTCCACTTGCGTTGTTAACGATATATGGTTGTAAAAAAGATTTTCTTAAAACAACAAATCCAAATAAAATTACTGAAGAACAATTCTGGAAAACTGAAGCTGATTTAAAATCGGCTGTAGCTTCCGTTTATAGTCTTTTAAGACAGCCTTTATATGGTTATTGGGGTGCATTTACTGGTATCCAGAACATCAATTCGTTGGGCGATGATGTGCTTACATTTCCAGGTGGTGAAGCTGCTACTACTAATATTGCTTTATTCACAAATGAAGCTACAAATTCAGATGCATCTTCTACTTTTTCATCGCTTTATAAATCCATTTATCGCGCAAATTTAGTATTGGCTAATGCCGATAAGGTGGAGGTTAGTGATGATTTGAAGAAGTCATATATTGCTGAGACCAAATTTCTGCGTGGACTTTGTTACTTTACATTGGCGTCTAATTTCGGAGACGTGCCACTTATTATTGCCCCGGCAAAAACTGCCGATGATCAATTTATGCCAAGCAAACCTGTCGCGGAGGTTTATGCACAGGCAATTTCAGATTTTACAGATGCCCAAAATGGGTTGCCAACTACAAGGCCTTCTGCAGATTTGGGCAGAGCAACAAGTGGTGCTGCCATTGCTTATTTAGGTAAAGCATATCTGTATACCAAAGATTATCAAAAAGCGGAGACCACGTTAGCCTTGTTAAATACTGCTCCATATGCTTACGATTTAATCTCTGAATATTCTGAAAACTTTACCGATAAAAATGAGTTTAACAAAGAAGCTGTTTTTCAATGGGTTTATGGCCCTTTTGGCGATCCTTATGGTCCTTGGGGTGTAGAAGGAGCAAACTCACCTATGTATAATTATTTACCTCAGTTGATTGGCCCTCCTGCTGGAGGCGGATGGTTTAAATATGTTCCAACCAATTATCTTATCAATCAATTTATGTTGGAAAAAAGACCTGCTGGCTCGGATACTAAGTTCGACAAAAGAATGTATTATACCTTATCATGGAAACGTTCGAATTTCGGCGAAACCGATATCACCTGGTATGGCGGAACCAAAACTTTTGATGACCTATGGGCTTCTGCTCAGGCTAATATATCGAAAATCGACCCCAAATCATTGTTAGATATATCAGGAACTAATCAGTTCTTGATCAATAAATTTACCAATGGTTGGAGCGGTAAAGAGAGTGCAGACAATTATTGGTCGGCAACGCCTTCTACTGCTAATAATGTAATTATGCGTTATGCAGAGGTATTGCTTATGCATGCCGAAGCTGCTGCTCAAAATGGAGATTTAGCAAAAGCAATTGCTGATATTAACAGAATTAGAGTAAGAGCAGGACTACCAGAGAAAACTGGGGCAAACCTTCCTGACTTAACAAGTGTTATGAACGAAATTAGTCATCAAAAGTTGTTAGAGATGTTTTTTGAACAAAATAGATGGCAAGATTTAAAACGCTGGTATACACCTGCACAGTTAAAGGTGCATTTTATGGAAACAAACAAGCAAGGTGCCCAATATTTACAGCCTAGGAATTATGTTTTCCCAATTCCGACAGCTGAGTTACAAACCAATAACAAAATTGAACAAAACCCCTTATGGCGGTAGTTCTTTAAATAGGCTCTCAAAAATGGGTGCCCATTTTGGGTGCCTAAAAAAGGTAGGTCGTCATTATGATGATTGTGGTCATCATGATGATGACGGCCTCACCTTTAAACCCACAGATTTAAAGTCATATATATTTATATTAAATGTTTTCAAAAATAAACCGCTCAAGAATATTTGTTATTGGAATAATGATCATTGTAATCTGTGTTAATGCGTGTAATGATGATGTATTTAGTACTTTCAAAAATATTTCATTGAATGAAACAGCAGATGGAAACTCACTAAGAGTTGCAGTTCAATTTTCTTGTGCTAAACCTGAAGATGCATACATTGAATATTGGCTAAATGGCCAAAAGGATAAATTAAATGCAACTCCTGTTTCTAAACAAAGAAGTGACTTTAAAATTGTGTTAACCAATTTGAAATTTAATTCCACTTATCAATATCGTATTGTATCGGGAAATGGCGGTGTAAGGTTCGAATCTGAGATATATACTTTTAAAACAAAAGATGTTCCCGACCAATTACTTGGCTTGTATCATGTAAATCTTCAAAATGAGCAGGAATTACCAACTGAATTTAAAGCCGGTAGCATGTTGGTTTACAACAGAGAAACACCGGGTTGTATTGGGATGATAGATTTTCAGGGTACCTTAAGGTGGTATCAGAGATTCCATAATACCGGGGTTAAGGTAGCTCATTTTACACAAAACAAAACTATTCTTTCAATTTTAGCCCCAATGGACTATCCAACGAGCTATGGAAATGAAATTTTGGAATTGTCTCTAACCGGTGATACCATTTTTCATTTAAAGAAAGGAGTGATGGATTTTAAACAAACAATTCATCATGAAATATTACTTAATGCGAAAAATCAATACGTTACCTTAAGCGCAGATGAAAAACTTATCGATTTAAGGGCTGTAGGAGGCAAAGAAGCCGATACAGTTAAAGGGGATGGTATCTTGGTGTTAGATAAATCAGGAAAAAAAATATGGAGCTGGAGTGTATTTGAAGCGCTTGATCCTTTAAAAGAAAAAAACATTTTAAAAGAGGCAAAAGATTGGATGCATGCCAACAGCCTTTTTATTGATACGGATGGAAACTACATCATTTCATTTTACAATAACGGCCAGATCTGGAAAGTTAATGCCACAAACAAAAAAGTGATGTGGAAGTTCGGAAAGGGAGGAGATTTTGCATTGCCTAAAGGTGCTGAGTTCGATCAGGGACATGCAGTTCATATAAATAGTAGACGCAACCTCGTGCTATTTGATAATGGGACCAGCAAAAAGCGTTCGCAGATATTAGTCTTTGATTTAAATCCGGTATCCAAACGAATATCTTTAAAATTGCAGACTCAATTACATGAAGGAACTTTTACAGATAGAATGGGAAGTGCCTATCTAATTAACGATAGTACTATTTTAACCTGCGTTTCTAAACAAAATCAGGTGTTTCTTATCAATAAAAATGGCAAAGTGTTTTGGAGTATGATGTGTGCCAACACACCTTACCGTGTAGAGTTTATTCCATTTAGTAAATCAAAACCTTATATAGGAGCATTGTAAAATATGAATAAATTTCTGCTGGTACTGTGTTTTATAAGTAATTCTCTAATACTTCAGGCAAAAGAGGTAAAAGTATTAAGCCCCGATAAAAAAACAGTATTAATCTTTAGCACAGGCAATTCTTTAAGCTATTCTATTTCTTATGCAGGTGTTCAGGTTATCGCTAATTCTCCTTTAGGACTCGAATTTGAAAATGACAATCCATTGTCAGAAAACCTTGCAATTGTTTCCGCAAAACGAAAACTTGTAAATGAGCAATGGAACCCGGTATACGGAGAAAAAAATACGTATTCTGATAATTATAATGAAGTTACCATTCAATTTAAAGAGCATAAAGAGCCTTTTCGTTTGTTCTCGGTTACTTCAAGAGTTTATAATGAAGGTGTCGCATTTAAATATAATGTGCCTGCCACTAAGCAAGTTATTGTTTCC
This sequence comes from Pedobacter sp. 05L430, assembly GCF_056397585.1. Taxonomy (NCBI): domain Bacteria; kingdom Pseudomonadati; phylum Bacteroidota; class Sphingobacteriia; order Sphingobacteriales; family Sphingobacteriaceae; genus Pedobacter; species Pedobacter sp. 05L430. The sequence continues at coordinate 7,247 of NZ_JBFTNT010000021.1, forward strand.
CGTGAACTTACTGGTTTCAAGTTTACTAAGGACTACCCTTCCTGGATTACCGGAGCTGCGCAGGCAAAATACAGCCGGGGCAATATCAGTAAAACTGTGAATGGAACTGAGCGGCCATATGTAATTGAAATGGAGCAAAACCGTTTCATTGCTTTGGGGGAAGCAGCATTGGTAGATCATGCTAGAATGAAATTTAGCCGATCTGCAAAAGATAGTTTAATGCTTGTTGCTGCTCTTGATGGTAAAGCAGTTTATAATACCGATTTTTCAACTCCGTGGCGCTTTGTCATGATTGCAGAATCAGCCGGTAAACTGTTAGAAAACAATTATTTTATTCTGAATCTTAATCATTCTTCTGCCCTAGTAGATGCATCATGGATAAAACCTGGCAAAGTAATTCGTGAAGTAACACTTACCACAACAGGTGGTAAAGCGAGCATAGATTTTGCCGCCAAACACAATTTACGATATATAGAATTTGATGCTGGTTGGTATGGCCATGAGTACGATAACGCATCAAGTGCATTAGCTGTAAATGTCGATCCTTCGAGATCTGCGGGGCCATTGGCGCTGCAGGAAATAATAGATTACGGAAAGCTTAAAGATGTTGGTGTAATTCTTTATGTAAATCAGAGGGCATWATCCAGACAGTTAGATTCGATACTGCCATTATTTAAATCTTGGGGTGTAAAAGGTATTAAATACGGTTTTGTTAATGTAGGATCGCAACAAAATACGTCCTGGTTGCATGAAGCAGTCAGAAAAGCTGCCGACAATCAGCTGATGATTGATATTCATGATGAATACCGGCCAACAGGATATTCCAGAACTTATCCGAATTTATTAACTCAGGAAGGAATACGTGGAGAAGAAGAAAGTCCAGATAACCATCAGGTATTAATTACCATGTTTACTCGGATGATTGCAGGTGCTGGGGATTTTACCAATTGTTATTTTGCCCCCAGAGTAAACAATATGGGTTCTCATGCCTCTCAAATGGCAAAGGCAATTTGTATTTACAGCCCATGGCAATTTGTGTATTGGTACGACCGACCCGACGATTCACCTAGACAAAAAGGTGGAGCGGGATCTACTGCTTCTGTTATAAGTGAAATTCCTGATCTTAGTTTTTACGATGCTCTACCTACTGTGTGGGACGATACAAAAGTGATAGAAGCAAAGATAGGGGAGTTCGGAACTATCGCACGTAAAAGCGGAGACGATTGGTATGTTGGAACTTTAACGTGTAAAGCAAGAAACTTCGCGTTGCCACTCCTTTTTTTAAATAAAAATAAACAGTATGAAGCCACGGTTTATAATGATGACGCCTCTCTTTTAACACCAACCAAACTCGCAATAAAGAAAATGAATGTAAATGCATCAACTGTTTTAAATATTCAGTTACAGCCTAAAAATGGTCAGGCAATAATTATCAGACCTATAAAAAACTGATCTACATTTCATGCAAAAAAAACATTACTAATAGTCAAATTATGGGTGGTATTAAGCCACCTATAGTTTAATCTTTACGCTAAACTAGTAAAATAGATTATGGGAATGAAGAATTTAAGGGTGACGTTGATTGGTTTTCTTTGTTTAAGCAGTGGAACGGTTTCATTAGCACAAGAACCAGTTGGATCCCTTAATGAATTATTAAGAGATATAAACGGTTCATTAAGATTGTCGGTAAAGGAATTTAATGGAACAGACTTACTATCCGAACAGCCATTTAACAAAGAGTTGTTGCAGACAAAAACAGGTAATTGGAGTATGCAATTTAAGGCAAGTCCGGTTTCGAAGCATCCCGGAGTTATGGATGTTTCTACGTCATTTCGCTTAAACAGTGGTGTTGCTAAGTCATCAGCAGTTTCAGTTTCCTTTGATTTTAGTAAATGGAATCCAGAAAACTATGTGTTAGTACCTGCTTCTGTTTACAATGGAAACCGTTACCGAGCAATTGGAAACAGTTACAGTCCACAATACCCAAAGGATATGTATTATAACCCTTCCGTGCCGCTTACTATTTCTAACAATCCCCGACTTTCAATTGAATCAAATAAAGCCTCGCTTGTAGAGTTGACAACAGGAAATGTGGCTACRCCCGCATTGTGTTTTTTCTCAAAAAAGGAACAAAAAGGATTTGTTGTACTTACTGAGCAAATGACCAGATTGGGTAGCAGCGGATTAACTATTACGGAAAATGCAGCAAAAGACAGCTGTTCTTTCAGTATTTCTGCACCTGCAGTTCGTAAAATGGCAACCGGCTTTGGTGATTTTCACATAAGTGGTGACAAAGCACCCGATTGGAATTCTGGTGATGAGATAACGTTAAACTTTAAAGTATACGTTTTTAATGCTGCCAACATTCCAGATCTTTTAAAGAAGTTTATGCAGGTACGTAAAGCGCTTTCAGGTTTAAACCACCCTCGTAACATAATACCTATGAGTAAATTGTTTGAAGTAGCTACAAATATATGTAAAGGGAACTTTGTTGATGTTCCTGCAGGATCATTTTATAGACCTGAAAACAATAAGAATTTTCAGCTTGGATGGGTTAGTGGAATGATGAATACCTACCCAATGTTAACCCTTAATGATAAAAAGGAGAGAGATAGGGTTATTGCTGAATTGGATTTTGTGGTAAATAAATTGCAAGGAAAAAGCGGATATTTTTATGGAGGAATTACAGCTGGCGGAGAAATTATTCCTGAAAAGATGTCTCCTGATTTTAAACCAATTCAGGCCATGGTAAGGAAAAATGCGGATGCGTTGCTTTGGCTCATAAAACATATGCAACTGTTAAAAGCTCAGGGCTATGGCAAAAGTGTTAAACCGGAGTGGGAAAATGCAACTGAAAAGCTCGCTGCTGCTTTCGTAAATACCTGGAATAAAGATGGAGAATTTGGTCAGTACATTGTTCCTGAAACGGGCGAAATTGCTGTATATAATTCAACGGCTGGTGCTATTGTTCCGGCAGGCTTGGCAATGGCATCCGATTATTTTCACAATAAGGAATGGATGAAGGTGGCTCGGGATGCAGCTAAATTTTATTATCAGCGGGATGTTGAAAAGCAAGGTTTAACAGGAGGTCATTGTGGAGATATATCTCAAGATGCCGATTCTGAATCCGCATTTGGGTTCTTAGAATCGCTAATGGCTTTGTATTATTACACAGGACAAAAAGAATGGTTGAATAGGGCAGAAGTTCAAGCTGCATTAGGTGCTACGTGGACGTTTTCTTATGACCCTGTTTTTCCTCCAAATAGTGAAATAGGAAAGCTTAAGAGCAATATGGCCGGCGCTATTTGGGCCAGTATTCAAAATAAGCATGCGGCTCCCGGTATTTGCACGGCTTCGGGAGATTATATCTTTAAGCTATTCAGGGCTACAGGTAATCCGCTTTATGCAGATTTGATCAGAGATATTCAGCACGCACATGCCGAAGCAGTAAATATGCCGGGGCATTTAACAACTAATAACCTGATTGGTTCTTCAATGGAAAGAATTCAGCTAAGTGATGCCGAAGGGAAAGGAAGTATTGGTAATTTTATAAACACGCGTAACTCGTGGACAGAAACAAATGGGGTACTGATGGCTTTGGAAATCCCTGGCATTTATGTTAATATGAATCATAAAAAATTATACGTTTTTGATCATGTAAAAGCTCAGGTATTATCAATTGATAAATCAGGTATTACCATTCAACTCAAAAATGAAACGGAATACGATGCAAGTGTGTCGGTACTGGCCGAAACTGAAAAACAGGCCAGAAAACCCTTAAGTTATACGGCATTTTTAAGATGGCCTAAGGTTAAGGTTAAAACTGGCGGAACTATAATGATTAAAGTTAACCCTGCAAATGGCATAACAATGCTATAATTATGATAAAGGAGACAAATAAATTGGTGCTGGGCACTGCCGGACTTGGCGGTATTTGGAGGGAGATTGATGCTCAGGAATCAATATTGACAATTCTGGATGCCCTTAAATGCCGAATAGTGGCTATAGACACTGCTCCTGCCTATGGAGATGCGGAGGAGCTGGTAGGAAAAGCTTTAAAACAATGGACTGGTAAAAGACCGTTGATTAGTACAAAAGTGGGTCGCTTAAAAGGTTACAAGGTTGACGAAGCACACTATAATTACACCGCCGATGGCATGAAAAGGAGTGTGGAAAACAGCTTAAAATCATTAAACATTCCGATTATAGACATTCTATTTTTACATGACCCTGCTGCAATTCCTCCATCTGATATAGAACAGGTTTTGAAGCAGATGGAATTCTTTATGCATCAAGGCTATGCAAAAAGAATTGGTTTGGGTGGTAACGCACCCGAATGGTTTGAACCCTATTTTAAATCTAACCAGTTCGATGTCATTATGGAATATAACAGGCTTAATGCTTGTTGTATTGATGCTTTGGACAATACTATCCCTTTTTGTAGAGATAACAATAGAAAATATTACGCGGCCAGTCCTTTAAACATGGGATTGTTAGGTTGTAGATTTTCTGAATTCACAACTTCTCCTCCCAACTGGCTCGGATTAAAAAATATTGAGCAGGTGAAAAGAGTTAATTCAATAGCAGATAAATATAACATTTCGCTGCAGGAGCTTGCACATCGATTTCTTTTAACCATTCCGGCTGAGTTTAAAATTGTAATTGGTGCTGCAGACAGGATGCAATTAAGGGACACCCTTGATGCAATGAAATTGGGTGAATTGCCTACGGAAATTTATAATGAAATACTACTAACGCTTAATTGACAATAGATGTACGACATAGATAATGAGATTTTTAATATAAAAAGAATTAGGATAAGAGTTCTGGAGCAGGTTGCAGCAGTAACTCCTTTTCAGGATGCTACTATGGGGCCTTTCCCCAACTTCGGAATATCAATTATAACCATAGAGGATGAGGATGGGAACTTGGGAGAAGCCCCGGTTTATAATAGCTATATGAACATTCTGGAATCCTGTATTTTCCCAATACTTTTTCACAGCCGATCGGTTCCTTATAAAGAGTTTTATCCTAAATTATATTGGTCTATTAGAAATGAAGGATTTAAAGGTGCGGCTGGGGCAATATTGGGCCAGGTTGATATGGCTTTGTATGATTTGGCCGCAAGGCGTAGAAAAGTTCCATTGTATAGATATATTGGCAGTACTCAAAATGATGTGAAAATGTATGGCAGTGGAGGAGGTACCAATTATACACTCCAGGAACTGGAAACCGAAGTGAGTTTTTTGATGAATAAAGGTGTTGACTGCTACAAAATGAAGATTGGAAAAGACTTTGGGGCAAAAATAAATGAGGACATTAACAGAGTGAAATTTGTAAAGAGTTTGGCCGGTAATAAAATGAAGATCGCGGTGGACGTAAACCAGATTTGGAACTGTAATGATGTGTTTAAATTTGTTGATGCCATTGGAGAAGAAAATTTATGTTGGTTAGAAGAGCCTATACATTCAGCTGCTTATGATCAAATTGAACTACTTTGTGAAAAATTATCGGTTACTGTAGCTTATGGGGAATCCGAGCGGACATCAAAGATCTTCCCAACCCTTGTTGATTCCGGAGTTAGACACCTACAGCCTGTTCCAACACAATTAGGTGGAATGAAAGAGTGGATGGAAATAAGAGACCTTTGCGAAAATAAAAATTTGCAATTCTCTTCTGGTGGATATTCCCTATATTCAGCGTTTCTCATGACTTCCGCAAATAGGGATAGTATGATTGAGTACTTATATCCGCTGATGTATGGGTTAGAAAAATATTTTTTAGTCAGACCAGTATGGGAAAACGGCAGATTCTACTTGTCCGAAATAGAGGGGCTGCCGGTAAGAATTGATTGGGATTATTGTTATAAAGAAAATAAGATAGTACAAGAGCGGTTATGGGAAAAACAAGATGTTTCAAAATATAACCCTGTTGTGTCTATGTAACTAGGGGACCAACTTTGAGTTTATCATTCAATTACATCGATTATATAATTTTAGGGCTATACGCCCTTGCTTTATTTTGTATTGGTTTTCGCTTTAGTAAAAAAGAGAAAAATCAGGAAGATATATTTTTGGGTGGCCGAACGCTGAAGTGGTGGCAAATTGGTTTTTCTATGTTTAGTGCCAATGCCGGCCCTATGATGTTAATTGGATTTGCAGGTATTGGTTTTTCTCATGGTATTGTTGGCAGTAATTTTGAATTGCTGGCCTGGGTCTTTTTAATGCTGTTATCCATGGTTTTTTTGCCCTACTACTTAAAAGCCAAAATAAGTACTATCCCCCAGTTTTTACTGATTCGATTTGGTAAAAGATCGTATAATTTTCTGGTTATCTATAGCTTAATTTCAATATTAGTCGTATGGTTAGGCAGTGCTTTGTATGCGGGGGGGCTTTTAATTTCGGGAATATTTAATTGTTCTTTATTTATAGCCGTTGTTATAATTGCTATTGTGGCCACTAGTTTTACTGCTATTGGAGGACTAAAGGCGGTAGTCCGTACAGGGGTTTTTCAATCGATAATTATTATAGTTTCTTCAATACTGCTTACTTTTTTGGGTTTTCAGAAAATTGGCAGCGTAGATTTACTGGTTAGCCAAACGCCAGACTCTTTTTGGAAGTTATTTTTGCCTGCGTCAAACCCCGAATACTCATGGATAGCTATTGTTTTAGGTTATCCGGTGGTGGCTATTTATTATTGGTGTGCCGATCAGACGATTGTGCAAAAAGTGCTGGCGGCAAAGAATTTAAAAGAAGGCCAGTATGGAGCAATATTCATTGGAGCGCTTAAAATCATAATGCCATTAATATTTATTCTTCCTGGTATTATGTGTTATGTTTTATTTAAAGATACAGCCCAGGCCGATAATGCCTACATTACTATGATTAAAGAATTAATGCCTCATGGTTTACTGGGTCTAAGCATTGCGGCATTAATAGCATCATTGATTGATACGGTATCTTCCAGTTTAAATTCTTTTTGTACAGTGTTTACATTGGATGTTGTTTCGCAGATTAAGGTGCTTAATCAGAAGCAACAGATAAAAATGGGAAAATGGATAACTATTATTGCCGCAATAGTAGGTGTAGGTATCGCCATGGTTTTTTCCTATTCAGGGAAAAATTTTTTTGAATTAAGTCAAGGCTTGGTTTCTATACTTGCTCCACCGCTGTCTGTCGTATTTCTGGCAGGCATCATTTGGAAACGTGTGAATAGCACATCTGTGGAGATAGTTCTTTATGGTGGTGGGTTGGTTTGCTTAATTCTTGGGGCATGTCATGTATTAAATTATCCTTATAAAGGTTATTGGCCTCATTTCCTTTTGCTTTCATTTTATCTGTTCGTAGCGTTAAGTATTGTTATTATAGTAGTAACATTAATTACAAAACCGGCAATAAACTCGGTAATCCCTTCACTTCTTGAGTCAAAAAATGAGCCGACAGAAGAAGATGCTTACAATTCCAAACCTATTTGGCTGGCATGGTTAGGCTTGGCATCTGTCATGATTATAATTTACTTACTTTTTAACTAATACTTTGATGAAAAAAAAAATCCTTCAGTTGGCATCAATAATTTTTACTTGTTCCTTTATCATGTGCAGCCCGGCTAATTCTGATAAGGAATCTGCACTTGTTGAAAAAGTATTTGTAGTAAATACAGTGGATAACGATAAAAAACTGAATGAGTATTTGGCATACCATAAGCAAATTTGGCCGGAGGTAGAGGCTGGCTTTAAGAAAGCAGGTTATAAAAGTATTACACTTTACCATTTTAATGATCTTATTGTGATGACGATCATGGTTCCTGAAAATGCAGATTTAAACGAAATGGGAAAGTTGGCAGAATCTTATAGCCCCCGTTGTGCAGAATGGAATAAATTAATGAATACTTATCAAAAAGGAGTTAATGGTACTTCTGAAGGACAGAAATGGGTTGAGGTAATTCCTTTTTACAAGTTTAAGCAGTAATTTTATATTGCTTAATAAAGTCTCTTGGCGATAAGCCCTTTACTTCTTTGAAGTGCTTATTGAAATTAGAGATGTTGTTGTAGCCACTTATGTAGCAGGTTTCTGTTACATTATGGTTGCCTTCAATTAACAATTTAGCGGCATGCCCAACCCTTATTTCTTTTATAAATTCAACTAAAGTTCTGTTGGTTTTAAGCTTAAAAAACCGGCAGAAAGCGGCTGTAGACATGGGGATGATTGAAGCAACATCCTGTAAAGAAATGTCTTCTTTGAAATTATTGAATATATAATCAAACACACGGTTGATTTTATTTGCTTCAGTTGAACTTTCTATGATATTAAAAGAAGGGGATGACAGCGTTCTACATGAGTTAGATTGAGATAAAACATCTAAAAGCTGGAGCATTAATGCAGCCCGGGATAACCCTGTTTCAAATAACATTTGATTCAGAATCATTTTTGCTCTTGCTACTGTAGGTCCTGAAAATAAAATACCTTTTGAAGCATTTTCGAATAGATGATTTAGAGCAGAGGCTTCTGGCTTCGATAGTAAATCTCTTCCCAAAAAATCCGGGAAAAAGTGTACAACAATTGCTTGCGGTTGTACTTTGTCGTCTATAGTATTATAGTATTGCCAGCAATGTGGTAAATAACTTCCCAAAAGCACGAGTTCTGTGCCACTGAAATCTTCGATATGATCGCCGACAAAACGCTTACCAAAACAATTTTCAATTAATGCAATCTCAAAATTAACATGAGACTTTAATGAAGTATACTTTTTTACTTCCAGAATTTCTGATCGCACAGTAAATGATTGGTCAGGGGGAAAGGTAAAGTTCTCGTAGATATACTGCATTTCTATGGTTTATTGGGTCTAGTATATAAAGCTAATTAAATATAGTCTATTTATGGTTAGATGTAAGGGCTTGATGCAAAAAAAACATTGCAATTAATCAAATTAACGGTAGTTGTAAATAACTATTGTTAAGAGATTTACTCCGTAAGCAATCGATTGTTTTCGTATAGGAGATAAAACAGTCAAATAACCAACAACCAAATAATTTAAATTATGAAACAGGTATTACAAATGCACTTGCGGGTGCTCGGAATCGTCTTCATGTTACTACAATCCCATTATGTTTTTGCGCAAGAAAAAATATCTGGGACAGTAGTTGATTCAGAAGGGAAGGTTCCATTGGCCGGGGCAACTATCTCCGTTACGGGGACACAAGCCAACGAAGCTGAGGTTGCATCATCAGTAAAAGCGGATGGATCTGGTAAATTTACAATTGCCGTGCCTAACGGGTCAATGCTAAAAATTACAATGATTAGTTATCAGACTGTAACTGTTGCACCTAAACAAGGAATGATAATAGAAATGGTTTCTACTACTATTGGATTACAGGAAACGGTAATTGTTGGTTATTCAAAGCAAAAGAAAACCCTCATGAGCGGTTCAGTAGCTTCCGTCAAATTTATAGAACAAGACACTGAAATTCCGACGACCTCAGTTGGTAACTTATTAGCAGGTAGAATGGCAGGTTTATATGTTTCTACCCCTAGTGGTAAACCTGGAGAGCAACCTGGTATTAGTATAAGAACACCAAGTTCGTGGAATGCTGCGCCGACTTTATATGTAATTGATGGAAAAGTTACTAGTGATGCTGCGGAATTCAACAACTTAAGTCCTAATGACGTTGAAGAAGTAACTATTTTAAAAGATGCAGCTACTACTGCTGCTTATGGTGCCCGTGCGGGCGCAGGTGTAGTATTAGTTACTACCAAACGTGGTAAAGCAGGTAAAGCAACTGTTAATTACTCCGTGAATACTGGGCGAGATGTCCGGGGAAAAAATATGGAGCTAACAGATATTATGGAATGGGGAGTTATTCAAAACAGAATTTGGGGTGAAGCCGGCGGACCGGCAAATACCCCCTGGACTGAGACTGCAAAAGCGTATTTTAAAGATACAGATTTTGGTGGGGGCAAGGGATATGGTTTTGATCTATTAAAAGATGTTTATGTAAACCCTTCTATTACTACACATAATTTAAGTGCATCTGGAGGTACAGATAAACTTCAATATTTTGTTGGAGCTTCTTATGTAAATCAAGAAACTTTCATCAAGAATACTAATGAAAAAAAATACAATGTTAGGGCAAATATAACAGCTAACCTTACCAAAGATGTAACTGTTTTTGCTGGTCTTAGCTTAAATAATAATAAATTTAATTCCCCTCAGGGCGATTGGTCAGGAGATATGTATCCTAAGCTCCTACTGTGGCAACCTTATATGCCCTCGTTTACCGCGACTGGTTTACCGGTCGATTATTTTTGGATTTCCAATAAATCTGGTGAAGCAGATGGATTGGCAGGATATAACAATTCTGAAGCCATTAAATCTGTTGTTAATTTAAATTTAACTTACAAAGCACCCTTCTTGCAGGGGTTAAGTGCTAAAGTGGGTTATATAAAAACTTTTAACAACAGCAATCAAAAAATATATACACATCCTTTCACCTATTACCAATTGAAACAGGTTGAGCCTGTTATTTGGGATTTGAATACGATTGTAGGACAGCGTCTTACTGCACATTCACCTAGTTTAGAAAAACTGTCGGCCTGGAATCAGGAGGGACAGTTGAACCTTCAGGTAAATTTTGAAAGGAGTTTTGGTGAACATCACGTAAATGCGGCATTGGTGTACGAGCGTCAGGAAAGGAGTTATGATGGTATAGATGCCGTCATCAATGGTTTTCCTATTTATATGACTGATCAATGGTGGGCATCTACCGGAGGGGCGGGTGTAGTAAATAGTACACCTACAAAGGGGATTAGTAATACTTACGGTTTCCTGCCTACAACTGGTCGTAAATCGTATATTGGGCAATTTGCTTATGATTATGCTGATAAGTATGTCGCTACATTTACTTATCGTTATGATGGTTCGGTAAATTTTCCAGAAGATAAACGTTGGGGTTTCTTCCCCTCAGCTTCCGCAGCTTGGATCATTTCAAAAGAAAATTTCTTTAGCAACGTAAAAGGGGTAGAGTCATTAAAATTAAGGGCTTCAGTTGGACTAACCGGGAATGACTTTGTGGGAATAGACCCAAATGGTGCGAAAGATGATTCGAATGCGAAACGCTGGCAGTATGAAGATAATTACATTGCAGGGAATAATGCAATTTTTGGCGAGTCCCCTTCACTTAATCCGGGAATACGATACAATGTATTTCCGAATCTTAATATTACCTGGGAAAAATACCTGAACAAGAATTTTGGTGTTGATATCAGTTTCTTAAAACACTTCACTGCCACTGCAGAATATTGGCATACCCTTACCTATGATATTTTAAGTACAAGGATTCAAAGTACACCCCCAACTTTTAGCCGCCCTTTACCATCAGTAAATTATGGAAAAATGAAAGCAAATGGTATTGATCTAAGTTTGAACTATAGTAATAACATTGGAGAATTTAAGTATGATATAGGTCTAAATGCCACCTACGGTAATTCCTGGTATGTCCTAAGGGATCAAAATATCACCTATGATTATCAAAATATTATAGGAGGTGGTCGTTCTGCCAATATGATTACAGGTTATACTGTTGATCATTTGCTTCGATCACAAGCTGATGTTGATGCTTTGCTAGCGGCTCATCCGGGGTATAATTTCAATGGGAATGTGCCCAAACCTGGCCAGTTTGCCTATAAGGACTTCAATGGAGACAATACTATCAATGATAATGACATCACTGTACTCAATAAAAGCAATAACGCTAAAGTCCTGGGCTTAAACCTAAATGTGGGATGGAAAGGGTTAAGCGTGACGGCTAATTTTAATGGCTCATTTGGCTACAAAAAATCTTTTCGGGATTTGTCAGGGGGGGTAGAATGGAACAGAATGTGGCGTCCGTGGTCTGATGAATCATGGAGCGAAGAAAATCCTAATGCCTGGCTACCTTTTCGCTACAGCGCAAATGACGATGTAAGATCGGTTAATACAAGTGGAAGTAATTTTTGGCTGGCTGATGCAAGTTTTCTACGCCTAAAGTTTTTGAATGTTGCCTATAATGTTCCGAACAGATTGTATAAGAAATATTTAAACAATGTTCGTTTCTATGCATCAGGATCTAACCTTTTTGTGATCAGTAAATTCAATAAAAAATTCTATGATCCGGAAATGAATGGCGGCACGGCGTTCCCTATTGTTAAATCATTCAATGCCGGTGTTAGTGTAACGTTTTAAATTTTAACATTAAAAGGAAATCAAAATGAAGTATCTAAATAAAAATAAATTTATCCTTTATGTGGCCCTAATTGTGTTCGGCTCGTCTTGTAAAAAAGGATTGGACTATGAAAACACAGGTGCCATAAATCCACAGAATGTATGGACCGATTCCGTCTTAATTAAGGCTTATTTGAACGACGTGTACGGTGGACTTATGCCTAGATGGCCACTTGGTAGCGGAGCCAACGCTGACGAGGGTATCAACGCATCGGGGGGAAACTTAGGTAATTTCCAACAAGGTATAGTCGATGTGGCAGTAAATTTCACTAGTCTGGATTATACTTATATCGACAAAACCAATTATTTTATGGATCAATTGGCAAATGTATCGGAATCGGTGTTAAGTCCAAGTACCAAAAACAGGTTGATAGGCGAGGCCAAATTTTGGCGGGCCTGGACTTATTGGGGAATGGTAAGTTCAGTTGGGGGTGTACCATTGATCTTGCACACTCAGAATGGTAACGACCCAAACTCCTTGAAAGTAGCACGCAGCAAAACGTCGGAATGTGTCACACAAATCATTAAAGATCTGGATGAAGCTGCTCCCGTTTTGCCACCCAATTATACCGGGGCTGACTACGGCAGAATTAACCGCGCTGCCGCACTTGGTTTTAAAGCCAGGGTACTTTTATGGTATGCAAGCCCATTATTTAACCCCACAAACGATCAGAATAGATGGGTAAATGCTTACAATGCGGCTAAAGCTGCAGTGGAGGCTGCAGATGATGCAGGTTTTGGCCTGTTTGAAAACTACAAGTTGATTTGGTATTCGAGGAATAAAGAGCAAATTATGACCAGGCAGTACTACTACCCGGACAGTTACATGAACTTTAACTCCATAAGACCACTTCCATTTACAAATGGAGATACCAATACGGATCAGCCAATACTGCCACTATTGATTGCTTATCCAAAACGGGATGGCAGCCCTATGCAGTTTGATAAAAACCAATTGTCTAATCCAGCTTATAATCAACAGTTTTTAACAGACTTTTATACCAACCGTGATGATCGTTTTTACGCAACTATTTGGTGCGGCGGTACAGTATACCCTACACCCGATGTAAATACGATTGGCATGACAAGCCCAAGATCACATTCTTACTGGCAGGCCTGGACCTGGAAAGCAGCAGCAACACCGAGTACGGTAGTTCCGGCAAGAGATAATTCTTTATTCTCTGGTATTTCTCCACTTGTCCAAAATGGCGATGAAAACGGGGTGTCAGGATTTTTCCAGCGTAAAGGTTTAGACACGCTTTTAGACAGAAATGCCTTAGTGGGTGTAGCTGCTGGTGCTAAAAGTTGGTTTTCGCCAATGCGCTATGCCGAACTGCTCTTAAATCTTGCTGAATGTGCCAATGAAACAGGTCGTACTAATGAGGCATTAACTGCTTTGTATGCTATTCGCCAACGTGCAGGCATCTCTCCTGGTGGAGGCCAGAAGTATGGTRTTACTGTGGCTGGGCAGGCCGATGTCCGTACTACGATCATGAATGAGCGTCAGGTGGAGCTTGCCTTTGAAGGATTTAGATTTAGTGATTTAAGAAGATGGAAACGTTACGATATCCTGAACACGCAATCTACCAGAAGGGGTTTATTCCTGATGCTAAATAAAGGTCAGGCGTTGCCCGGGAATACCGATAATATTATGACCGCTTCAGTAAGATCTAAATTTTCTGCCGTTATTGTAGAAAGCCTTGATAAAACGGCTTCGACTAATCAGACTTACAAGTTGAGTTTGAATCACTGGTTTAATTCTTTAAATCCTGCGCAGATTTCTATTGAACCTGATCAATTGCCGCAAAACAAAGAGTGGGGTGGTTCTTTTGATCCCTTACAGTAGTTTTTTAAACAGTTAATCCACTTAAAAATGGAGATTAGCGCTCCAGTCGTGGTCGGAAGAAATTCTGGCCATGATTTTATATTTTATGTAAAGAATAAGTCAACTTTAGTAAAATAGTAGAATTTAGATATAAAAACACACAACTGAAATAACACATCCATTATGAAACTAAACTYCATAAAATTCGTAATTGCCTTTTTTGTTGCGACAATTCCAATATCGGTTTTTGCGCAATACAATTTTAATACCGATTATTTTAAAATCCAGATCAATAACAAAGGCTTGATCACCAGTATGAAAAACATTACGGTGAAGCCTAATCGCGAATTTAGTCCTTCAGATAAGCCATCGCCGGTGATGAGTTTATATGATAGTAAAAAGAATGTTTACTACCAGCCCACCAGTGCAACCTATACTCAGACCAGCCAGACAATGGTACTTAAGTATCCAAATGGTTCTGTTGCCAAAATTAGTATTGTACCTAAAAAGAAATATTTTAAACTTACGTTGCAATCACTCTCACCACGTAATGGAATTGATGTGATCCAGTGGGGAAACTACCATACCAATATTACCAATCTAATGGGTGAAATTATTGGCGTTGCGCGCGACACCAGCAAAACGGTTAACTATGCAATTGGCATGCTTGCCCTGAACGACAAAACCCTTAGCGGGCTAGCCGAAACTATTGGTGATGCAGCTCCTTTTCAATATATAATACATACACCAGACGCCAAGCGCTTTCCTTTACCTAAAGATCTACACGAAGGACAGATTTTTACACTAGGAGGAGATGGTATTAGTGATGTAGCTTTTTATGCGCACAAAGAACCTTGGTATAGAATTATGTATGGTAATGCAGCCTTGGTAGACAAAAAAGGCCAAATATCTATTGCTTATCAATCAAGAGACAGGTCTGTTGAAAGAGAAATCAATTTTTCACTTATGCCGCTTATGGCCGCCAATAAACCAAACCATATACAGGTGCAACCACTGCCGATAGATTATGTCGGATCATCTGTCGCGTTATGGGGAAGTCCGGATAGCACAGCTTTGTTGGATGTGATTCAAAAAATTGTCTTGGCGGAAAAGCTCCCTCATCCAACTATTAACGGCAAATGGATAAAAGATCCAGCAGCTTTTGTTCCTGATGCCCTTACCAGTGGTAATTTAAATGATAGCATTATCTCTTATACTTCAAGATTGGGTTTTAAAACAATCAGTTTATATGATCAGGGCTTTCTGAAAGCTGATCGCGGTAACAATGGATATATTGACGGAAAGAATTTTGAGAAAAAACCAATAAAATTAACAAGCGGGAATGTTTCGCATAAGGAATTTTCGGATATGGCCGCTAAACATGGTATTACCATAGGCAGAACTCCTATTACAAATTCTTTAGCTCCAGGTACGCTGGATGCTAGTCCAACGCCCAGCGATAGTTTGTGTTATCAGCAAAAGCGCTTACTTGTAAAAAGTATCAGTGCAACTGACACGGTCATTCTTGTTGACGATCCAACGCATCTTGATGAGATTGCCAGTTGGGAGGGTCATTGTGCCGACTTAAATATGATAAAAATTGGTAAAGAACTTATCCATTATATTGGAGTTTCGAAGGATAAACCTTACCGACTTTTAAATGTAAAGAGAGGATACTGGAAGACCACTCCATCAAATCACGCTAACAGAGATACCATTTATAAACTTCAGGTCACGGTTAATTATGGTTACGATGGGCTTATCCCGAATATGCAATTGCAAGACAAAATTGCAGAGCACTTTGCAGAGATTTGTAAGATCAATGGCCTTGCTTATTACGATTTCGATGGACAAGAGTTTTTGTTTAATAATGGACACGGTTACTATTCGACCAAACGCTTCTTTGGAAAAATGTTTGAAAAGGCAAAGCAATTAGGCGTTCCATATATCCGTTTCACAGGCGCTACTTTATCTGAAGGATCCTGGCATTATCAAAGCATTTGGAATGTTGGTGGCGGAAAGAATTTGTACGATGCTGAAACCCGCGAATGGGGCAGCACAACCAGTCAGGGAAAAGACCTTCGTGACGTAACCTATGCTAACTATTTCCCTGTGGGAATGGGCGGTAATTTCCCTATCAATCCCAAATCTAAAGTTGAAGAATATGAACATATACAAGCCATTTCAGTAGGGGTTGGCACAACATACAGTTTAAAAATAAATCAAAAGGATGTTGAAGGCTGTCCTCAAAAAGACGCCATTTTTAAAGCGATAAGAACATGGGAAGATGCGAGAGCGGCCAATGCTTTTCCGATATGGGTAAAAAATCAGCTGTCGGATCCTGCGCTATCATTTCACTTGGAAAGTGTTGATGCCAATAATTGGAATTTATACAAGACTAAAAGAGATGGCTCGAACAAAAAAATGTTTGTAAAGCTAAAAAGAGCTGCAGGGTATTAGTAATCTTGTCGCGGCTCTTTCGATAATTTTTTTGGGAAAATGGTCAATAATCCACCCAGGATTAAGAAATGGCTATCAACATTATTAACCTGGTTAATAATGTTGATAGCCATTTTTTTTTGCGCAATCCGTCAGATATTTTCTGCGGCATACGTATATAATGAAAGAATTTGTCTAGGCTACCATTGATAAAGCTAAGAAAAGAACTTGTAGAGATAAAAATGCAGGTATTTGCGGTTTTTTGCAATGAATAAAGTACATGGATACTTGAAATAGTTTGTTTTTAGCTATTTTTATTAAAATTATTATGGATATTTACTATAAGGATTACTATTATGCAGGTTAATGCGTGTTATGTAAGTTCCTACCAGGCAAAACCAACCAATAAGCATTACAATCGTTAACTAACAGTTTAAATTTTACTAAAATTGGCATTTTATGAAAAGAAAACTACTCTTGTTATTTCTGTGTATAGGATTGTGTATTACACATGTCGCCGCCCAGCAGATAACCGTATCAGGTAAAGTCACCTCGGCAAACGACAATAGCCCACTGCCCGGTGTTTCAGTAAAAATCAAAAACAAGTCCGGTGGATCCAGTACCGATGAATCGGGTAATTATTCCATCAGCGCACAAACCGGGGATGTACTGGTCTTTAGTTTTATTGGTACCATAAGCCAGGAAGTTCAGGTAACAGGAAACAAGGTGATCAATGTAAAGCTGGCTGAGGACAGCAGAATCTTAAATGAGGTTGCGGTTACGGCCTTTGGTGTAAAACAGGAAGTGAGGGGACTGGGCTTTTCTACCCAAAATGTTAAGGCCCAGGATATCGTAGATTCTCAGCAACCCAATATCGTAAATGCATTACAAGGCAAGGTTGCAGGTGTGCAGATCACCAATTCCAGCGGTGCTGCTGGTTCATCTGCCAACATCATGATCAGGGGAGGAAGTTCACTGAGCGGCAGTAACCAGCCCTTGTTTATTTTGGATGGTATTCCTGTAGATAACAGTACTCCCGTTTCTCAGGGTGGTTTGGTGGCTTCAGTGGCTCCAGCTTCAAACCGGGCAATAGACATCAATCCGGAAGATATTGAAACCATCACTGTTTTGAAAGGACCTGCGGCTGCGGCATTATATGGAATCAGGGCAGCTTCAGGAGCAATTGTTATTACCACTAAAAAAGGTTCGGGTGGAGCTGCAAGAATTGTGTATCAGAATAATTTTTCATTTGATCACATCAATAAACTTCCTGAACTTCAATCGCAGTTTAAACAAGGCGAGCAAGGTGCTGCCAATGTAACAGCATTGGGCTCCTGGGGACCAGCCTTTTCTTCAGGGGAACCTATCTATGATAACCTTGGTGCTATTTTTAAAAATGCCTTTGCACAAACACATGATGTTTCGGTAAGTGGCAGCACAGACAATTCCCATTATTATACTTCCGGATCTTTTTTAGAACAGGGATCGATTATTGACAATTCTACCTTTGGGAAAAAATCGTTCAGAATAAATGCAGATACCAAAGTTGGAGAAAAATTAACCGTCGGAGGAAGTGCTAATTATATCCGCACAGACRGGAAGTATCTTTCTCAAGGAAGCTTTAATGGCATTATGGGAGCGCTTTCCTGGCCTCGTAGTCTAGATATGAAAGATTACCTTAATACTGATGGCTCTCAGAAAATTATCAACTCTACGGGGACAGACAATCCTTACTGGACCATAAATAATAAACCTTTTACCAGTAAGGTGAACAGGATAATTGTACAAGGTAACCTGGATTATAATCCCGTTAGCTTTTTAAACTTTACCTATAGGATAGGTACAGACTATTATACTGAGAATTTTAAATCTGTAAGGATGCCGGGAACATTGGAACCCAATGTAATCAAAGGGTCTATTGCACAATCCGTAGCCAATAATCAGATCACTACGTCAACAGCTATTCTGACAGGTAAAAAGAAAATAGGAGCCGACATAAATCTTAGTCTTTCTGTAGGTAACAATATTGAAGTCAGCTCTCTGCAGACTTCTACCTCCAGTGCGCTTAATTTTATTGACCCTACATTTGCCAGTCTTAATAACACCAAGCCTTCTGATAGAACAACTTCAGAAGATTTGAGACGCAGAAGGATATTCAGCTGGTTTGGGGATTTTAATGTGGATTGGAAAGGGATCGCTTATGTGAATTTTAAGGGAAGGAATGACTGGTCGTCTACTTTGCCGGTAAAAGATCAATCGTTCTTTTACCCTTCGTTAAGTGGGGCATTGATTTTGACCGACCTGCTAAAAGAAATGGGAGCCAAATCTGATGACCGTATTTTTTCATACGGTAAAATAAGAGCTGCTTATTCTAATGTGGGTAAGGATGCTTCGCCATATTCACTTACCACCTCATTGGCTACCCTAACAAATGATTTCACTATTAATCCACGAGGGTTTATTATCAACTCTAATAATGCTTTTGGTAACCCGTTGCTGGTTCCTGAATTTACACGTGCCTTTGAAGTAGGGGCAGACCTGAGGTTCATTAAAAGCCGTTTAGGGCTAGATGTAACTTATTATTCAAGCAAGTCTGATAACCAGATTTTGCAGTTGCGTACGCCACCATCTTCAGGCTCTTTTTTAGCAACCCTAAACGGAGGGTCTATACGAAATAAGGGCATAGAGGTGATACTGAATGGAAGACCAATCGTGGGCAATGATTTTAAATGGTCAATAGACATCAACTTTGCGCACAATACCTCTGTTGTTAAGGCATTACCCGCAAAAATTGACAGGATTGAACTGTCTGATGCCTGGGCCGCTTCTAACGTAGCACAGGGAGCTGCTTTTTTAAACGGTAGTTTATTCGGTATAAATGGAAATATCTGGAAACGAAACGCACAGGGACAACTATTGCTGAACAATGCTGGTTATCCACAGGTTCAGACTGCCCTGGCTAATATTGGTGACAGAAATCCTGATTTTACAATGGGAATTACCAATACTTTCAATTATAAGGACTTTATGTTCTCGTTTATGGTCGATGTCCGTTCGGGCGGCCAGGTATTCAATGCAACAGAGAATGCTTTGGTAAGATCGGGCTTGAGCCTGAAAACCCTGGATAGAGGAACTAAGGTGTTTGAGGGAATTATTGAATCAACCGGCGCTCAGAATACAATTGCAGTTCCTTTAAACCAGAATTACTACCAGACCATTTACGCCAACCAGGGTTACGATTTTGTAGAAGATGGGAGCTGGGTAAGACTGAGATATGCTACACTTAGCTATAATATGCCCACAAAGTACCTTGGTAAATTAAAAATCAAAGGACTTTCATTTACCGTAACAGGTCGTAACCTATTATTGATTACAGATTATTCCGGTGTTGATCCGGAAGTTTCGGGTAGTGGTGCAGGAGTAGGGGGAACGGGTTCTTTTGGTTTTGATAATCTGGGTGTTCCAGCTACCAGAGGGTTTGATTTAGGTTTAAAATTAACATTGTAATAAGGAGGACTAATTATGAATACGATATATAAAAAAGGGCTGGTTTGTCTGGTTTTGGTCGCTGCCATTATAGCCCCTTCATGTAAGAAATTTCTGGATGTAAATACAGATCCGAATAACCCCACTAAGGTAACTGCAGCAAACAGACTGGTCGGTGCCATTACCACTTCTAATGGTGCCGCAATGTGGCGAGGAGGCAGAGAGATTGCCGGCTTAACCCAGTATGGTGTAACCAAACTTTTAACGGGAACCAACCTGAATGCAGAGACCTGGCGCTTTACCGCAAGCTATTTTGCCTGGCAAAATACGTATGTGTTTACGATGCCTAATTGTATCGATTTGATCAATCTGGGAGAAGAAGAGGGGAGCCCGTGTTTTGTTGGTGCCGGAAAAACTTTATTGGCGATGAACTTTGGCTTGCTTGCCGATCAGTATGGTGCCATTGTAATTGATGAATTTTATAATGGGAAGACTCAGCTTTCTTTGACACCTAAAATGCAGGATCAGCAAACCGTTTATCAACGGATAGATAAATTGCTGGATGAAGCCATTGTCGCATTTAATAATCCGACAAACAATACAACCTTAAATTCTGCAGCAGGGGACATCATATACCAGGGAAATGTAGATAAATGGAAACGTTTTGCCTGGGCACTTAAAGCCCGGTACCTAAACCATCTTTCTAAAAAAGGAGCGCTTTATAATTCCACAAAGATTATTGAAGCCTGCGGAAATGCGTTTAATGCTGATGGAATGGATGCCGAATTTCCATATCTGGCAGGTGCATTGCCGACCGATGAAAACCCATGGTACAGCTGGGGCGGATTTACCGTGCCGGTGGGCTCTACACCAAATGACAATAGCTATAATCCCAGATACTTCGCATGGAGCCAGTTTTTTGTGAATATGCTTACAACATTGCCTGTCACCAATGCTACTCTTCAGGATCCACGGATCAGCAAGATCATGCAGCCAGCCGTTTCCGACGGCCAGTACAGGGGTCTAAGATCTGGAGGCGGTTTGGTTGGAGGACAAGGTATTTTAGCTAATGGGCAGAATGGTGATGCGACAAAAAAGAACGGTAATGATTATGGGCTTTTTAGCAACAGCGGTTTCTATACCAAGCAAACTTCACCTTATCCCTTCATCACTTACTCTGAAGTGAAATTGATTGAATCGGAAGCTCGATTGAGATCGGGGGATATACCGGGGGCATTGGCTGCCTATGAGGAAGGTGTGAAATCTAACATGCGCAAGCTTGGAGTTACAGGTGCAGATATTAATACCTATTGGACGGCGCAGTTGGCTGACGGCTTGAATGCACATTTTGCGAACCTGACCCAAGGTTTAAGTCATATCATGAGACAGAAATACATTTCATTATGTTTAAATCCTGAAACGTGGGTAGATATGCGCAGATCCGATTTTAGCCAGGCCATATATGGACCTTCACTGGTTAGACCTTTAAACCTAAATACTGTTATATTTGATGCCAATAACCCAACCCAGTGGATTAGAGGGATGGTTTACGAAAGTAATGAACAGACCCGGAACCCTGATAATGTTGGAGATAATTCTGAAAAATATCGATTGCTCACACCACTTTGGTGGGATGCAAATTAATTACATAGCCTGCGCTCCCTAATTCAAAGGGCGCAGGCTATTTCATGATGCGAATAGTCATAAATAACTATTGCAGGTGTTGTGAGGGATTGCTATGTTACCTATGTTGAGTGTATTGATACTGGCTTAGGAAATGAACGAGGCAAAGAATAAGAGAATTGTGATCTGCTGCGACGGCACCTGGAACGAACCCGGCAAAACCGATAAAGGTTTCCGGGTAAAAACCAATGTGCAGAAGACTTTCGAGAGCATCTGTAATATTGGTAAAGACGGTGTAATGCAGCTCAAATATTATACCGACGGGGTGGGCACCTCGGGGAGTAAACTTCGGAGGCTGATTGATGGCGCAACGGGATTTGGACTGGATGAGAATATTCTGAATGCCTATAAGTTTCTGGTCTGGAACTATCTTCCGGGAGATGAGATATACTTTTTCGGTTTCAGTCGCGGTGCTTATACGGCAAGAAGCATTGCAGGCCTGATCCGAAATTGCGGGATCATCAGGAACGATGATCTGACTTTGGCCAAAACAGCATATACACATTACCGTAGCAGGAACGAAGGCTGGGCACCTAGCGGTAAGAAGGCAACGGACTTCAGAAAACAGAACAGCCACGAAACCAATATTAAATTCATTGGAGTTTGGGATACAGTGGGGTCGCTTGGCATCCCGTTTTCAATCTTTAACCTATATAACCATAGAAAATACCGTTTCCATGATACCGACCTTAGTTCGTATGTGGATAATGCTTTTCAGGCCCTGGCTATTGATGAACACCGGATGAGTTTTGAACCGGCCATATGGATTCAGCAGGGAAACTCACTTCAAAAAAATCCGGTACAGATACTTGAACAACGCTGGTTTCCGGGAGTACACTCCAATATAGGAGGGGGTTATCCTGATGCTGGAATAAGTGATATTGCCTTCAGATGGATGGTTAATCATGCAAAAAAGACAGGACTCGCCTTTGATGAAAATATGCTCTCCAGGATTATCCTTGAAGACCCTGAGAATGGGGTATTATATGACTCCCTGGGCTTTTGGTTTAAGTTGCTGCCGAAAGTGAGGCGGGAATTGAGCAGGCTGCCCCAATATTATCAGCGTGTGGACGCTTCTGCATTTTACCGCTGGCATAAAGATGCCGATTACAGACCGGAAAACCTGAATCGCGTGATTGACGAACTGAGCTGCGATGCCGCCGATAGTTATTGGTGCTGAACATCACATGGTTAGAATTTCAGCGGATAATTCATGAACTTAGCCATTTAGTCCATTTCTTATAACGTAAATCTCATTTAATTTAGTTTCTTTAATACTAAGCAATTAATATCAATCCTCTACGTCAGATACCATTCACACCATATGAAACTTATAAGAAAGCATATACTTACAACTCTTCTATTGGCTTGGGCATGTAATTGCTGTGTAGCTCAATTATTGGTTCCGGCTACAAAACCCAATTCAGCACAGCAGGCAATGATTAAAAGGGGCTATGGCATGTTTATCCACTTTGGTATTAATACATTTAACAATACGGAATGGTCTGACGGAACGTTGCCATTAGAGAGTTATAACCCTACAAATCTTGATCCTGATCAGTGGGTGCTCACTGCAAAAAAGGCAGGCTTTCGTTATGTATTGCTGGTCACTAAGCACCATGATGGATTCTGTTTATGGGATAGTAAATATACAGCTTATGATGTGGCGTCATCTCCGGTAAAAATGGATGTTGTAAAAGCAGTATCCGATGCCTGTAAGAAATATGGAATCAAGTTTGCAGTTTATTATTCATTGTGGGATAGGAAAGAACCTTCATATAAGGATAAGGACCCGCAAAAATACATTAACTACATGCTCAACCAGCTAACAGAATTGTTCACCAATTACGGAACAATTGGTGAGTTGTGGCTGGATGGGGGATGGGATAAAAAGCCATCAGACTGGGGTATTGATCAGATTTATAGCTTGGTGAAAAAATACAATCCTGATTGTGCAGTGAGTGTTAACCATACCATTGTAAATGAAGAAGGAAAACGAAATTACACGCCTCCAGCCAACATGACTGAGGATAATAAGTATTTCTTTCAGTACTTCCCTTCTGATTTTCGTTTATGGGATCCGGAATTAGCAGCCAAATCAGATAAGAAACAATACTTGCACGAAGGGAAATCGTATTACCTGCCTTTTGAACATACCATTTGTATCAGTAAACGATTGAATTGGTTTGAAAAATCAGAGCCATTACCAACCCGGGATTTAGATGAATTGGAGGAACTGTTTTACTGGAGTACAGACAATGACAATTGTCTTGTGATGAATGTTCCTCCGGATCAGACCGGACGCATACGTGAATATGTAGCTAATACTGCCATTGGACTGGGTAAACGACTTAATCTATCTTTGAATAAGCCCTTACCTAAAAATGGCAAATTCATTTCAATGAACAAGCCGGTTACAGCAAGTAGCGTTTGGGATGATAAAAACGGGCAATATGCAGGTAATGCTATAAACGACGGGAAAATGAATAGTCGTTGGGCAGCTAAAGATACTCTGGCTATAGTCGAAATGGAGTTAAATCCCTCAGAGTCGTTTAATAAGATCAGTATATTTGAATATYAGGATACAAAGAGATTACCTGATGGCTTTTCTCAGGTAAGAGTATCACGTATACAACAATATAGTATCGATATTATGCAAAATGGGCAATGGAGAACCGTCTACCTTTCCGACGAACCTATGGGAGATTGTAAGGTGATTAGATTGCCATTTAGTTATAATGCAAGCAAGTTGAGACTAAAAGTCCTAAGAGCAGCTGCTCCTCCCTCAATTTATGAATTGAGCGTGATCAATATGCCTGCAAAATAATATTTCTGCTCTTCTTATTAGAACTTATCTTTTTACCCGCTTTCTAATTCGACTCAACGAAGGATTAGTTATACCCAAAAAGGATGAGATATGATATGCAGGAATCCGCTCGATGATATTCGGATGTTCTTCCAATAACCTCAGGTATCGTTCTTCATGTGAGAAAAACATGAATTCCTCGGCGCGTGTTTGTGCATAAGCAAAAAACAATTCCGCCAGCAGCCTGCCGAATTTCAGCCAGTTGTTATTGGATTCATAGAGGCTGCTGAGATCTTTATAGGAAATAAAGACAATTTCAGAATCTTCCATAGCTTCTATGAAGTACCAGCAGGGATTTTGAGAGATAAAACTTCTAAAAGAAACAACGARCTGATTCTCAGAAAAAAAGAAAATATTTTTGTCCGCTTTCGCTTTTGGATCATGGTAATAAATACGGAAAATCCCTTTTATCACTAATCCAAGGTCATTGCAAACCATACTCTGCATATTAAAAAAATCACCTTTATTGATTTTTCGTGGTTTCCAGAATGCCTGACCCTCCTCAATGTCTTTATCTGTCAACGCGGCGAAATCCCGCAGATACTGTGCTATGATCTCGTTTTTTTTAGTCATGATAGTCTTATTAGTAGATGAAGCGTTTCACTGCTATTAATTCTAGCTGGGAAAACAACTCAAATTTAGGTAAATTACATTCCATCGTATTTTAACTTAAGTGAAAAAAACTCATTCTGCTTTTTCCGAAACTTGTAAAAAAAATAAAATGGGATTATCAAATTTAGGCATTTTTCATACCGTAGTCGGTATCATTGCCATCATCGCAGCATTAGCATCTTATGTAAAGCATGGAAAAATAAACCTCGCAAGCAAAAGTGGGAATACGTACTTGGTCGGAACCATAATTACATCCGTAACTGCTTTGGGCTTAAGTAAACATGGAGGATTCAATCCAGGGCACGTATTGTCACTACTTGTACTGGTTCTTGTGGTTGGCGCATTTGTTCTTCACCGGAGAAAAACAGGAAATAATAAAGCCCGGTATTTTGAACAATTTTTCCTTTCGTTCAGCTTTTTTCTCTCTATGATTCCTACAGTAAACGAAACACTTACCCGTGTTCCGTTAAGCGCGCCACTTGCAAATGGGCCTACTGACCCATTGATTGGTAAAACCTTACTGGTTATACTCATTTTGTTTATAGCGGGATCTATATACCAATATAGACAACAAAAGAAAATCAACAAAGGCGCTTAGTTTACAGCACTCTCATTGGGAAGCGGGTTAAAATGGCCTGAAATATGGCCGGCTTATTAGTGGCGAAAAAGCCCAGGGAACCGAAGAAAGTATGATCAAAAGCCCGGCGCTAAACCATAGCGCCATTGTTTGAAACTTTTCGGGATCTGTTAGTTTGCGTTTTGCCCTGGCCGATCCTATGGTGATTACAACAATTGCTATGACCATCATTAGGCTGTGCTCCATCCCAAAAAAACGGATTTCCCTCCGATGAACTGCGTCGTTGAAATTGTGCAAAAAATAATTGACAATGGGGCTGATGAAATAAAGCACAAGACCGAAGATAAGTTGAATATGTGCTATGGTCGCAGTCCAATGTCTTACGGCGTTATCGACTCTGGAGAAACTTCTTTTTGAACTCCAGCCGCTAAAGGCACGGAAAATAGCAAAAAGTAAACTTGCCAATACCAGCCAGCGAACCAGAGAATGTAGTGCTAATACTGTTGAGTACATTTTATGTTATTGATCATTATTTGTTGGCGGAGCTAAGGTAAAACAAAAGTATATTGTACAGTGATCATTCTAAAATGTTTAGAATGAATTGCTAAAAAAAGATGTATTGAGTAGTTTGCAAAAAAAAATAGCCATCTGCCGGGTAAACCCCAGCCAGCACAAATTAATATACGATCATGAAAAAAATTATCCTTGTTTTATTCTTGGCTGTTTTAAGTAACACAACAATCAAAGCACAGTCGCTTCTACCTTTTGCCGATGGAGATCGAGTCGCCTTTTTGGGGAATAGCATTACCGAGGCCGGATACTACGGATCCAATATTTGGCTGTATTACATGACACGTTTTCCGGAACGGAAGATTTCAGTAATTAATGTTGGGATAGGAGGCGATGTTGTAGGGCAAATGAACGAACGCTTTGAGCAGGATGTATTGCCGAAAAAGCCGAATATTGTGGTCCTTACCTTTGGAATGAACGATAGCGGCTATTCTGAGTTTAATGAAACAAATGCCGACGAAACAGCAAAACAGCGTGTAGCAAAATCACAGCAGAATTTCGTTCTGCTTGCAGATAAATTGAAGGCTCAATCCAAGATCAAACCTGTGATGATGTCCTCGTCGCCTTATGACGAGACCATGGAAAACAAAAACAATTATTTCAAGGGCAAAAGTAAGGCCATGGAGCAGGTTATCGCCTTTCAGCAAGAAGCCGCAAAAAAAAACGGGTGGGCTTATGTAGATCTGTTTCATCCCATGACCGAAATCAACGTAAGGGAACAAAAGAAAAAGCCTGATTTTACCATTACAGGGCCAGATCGTATCCATCCAGGTAGGGGTGGACATCTGGTGATGGCAGCATTATTTCTTAAAAGTCAGGGTCTGTCCGGTAAACCCGTGGCAAGTGTTCACATCGACACAAAGAATGGACTTGTTGAGGCAGAGAATGCAAAGGTTAACATTAAGAAAAAAAGTGAGCAGGGATTAAGTTTCAACTATTTTGCCAGTGCATTACCTTTTCCAATAGATTCTGTTAATGGTGTATGGGAAAATCCACAAACACAGGCAGATGTATTGGCCGTATATCCTTTTATCATGGAGTTCAATCAGGAAAATTTAAAAGTCGAAAATCTGGAAAATGGAAATTATGACCTGATGATTGATGGTAAGAAAATAAGGACATTTAGTGCTGATGCGTTTGCAAAGGGCATCAACATGGCTTTGTTGAGCAATACGCCACAATACCAGCAAGCGGTTTCGATCATGTATCTTAACGACTTAAGGTTGGAACTGGAGAAAAAAATTAGGGAGTACTATTGGTTGCATTTTAACTATTTCAAAGCACAAAATATGTTATTTGATGATTCGCAGCAGGCATTTGATAAAGTAGCCGAAAAAGCTAAGACCGACTGGTTTGTGAGAAGTAAGATGGGAACTTATCAAACTGCCCGTTTTCCGGAAGTGAGGGCAATGTGGGAAGATAATATCAAACAATTAACCGAGAGGATTTACCAGATCAATAAGCCAAAATCGCATCTTGTGGAAATTGTGCAGTTGAAATGAGGAAATTGAAATCGTTTACGACAAAGCCACCCATTGGGTGGCTTTGTCAGGAGAATTGCCCCGAAAATAAAATTGCTTAATTCATTGATCTTGCCGCATCACGTAATGCCTTAATTGCATCATGGGCAGACTTAATCTCTGAGGCCTGGTTGCTAACCGTTTCTAATGCTGTGCCGCTAAGGTCACCATTTTCTAATGCCACTTTGTAGGCTGCTTTTATCGCATCTTCTCCACGCTCTGCCTCAGAAAGTATGCTGGCACGATCACTGCCACCAAAGAGTGATTTTACATCGATCCAGGCACGATGTAGGGTGCCTGCAACGCTATTGCCTGTTTCCACATCTTCACCATATCCTGCGACAATCGCAGTCAATTCCTGACTGAATTTACGGCTCTGGCTGCTGTACTCCTGAAATAAGGCTTTCAAATCCACATTTTCATCTTTAATGTCTGCGATAGCTTTTTCAAATCCCGCGATGCGGTCGTTGTTGATCTCTGTGAGATCGTTTAATACTGATACTGATTTTGTGCTCATGGTAAATGGTTTTAGGGTGGTAGAACAACTGAAAACGCAGGCGGTTTTAAATAAAAAAATAAAAACACGTGTTTCCGTTATTGTGAGGCACACAGTAAATTTTTTTAAAAAGTACTTTGTAATACAAAGTTATTTATTTACCTTCATATTTGAATAATTTGAAAAATCTTAACCATTATCAATCATGAAAAACAAAGCAGGTAAAATTAGCGGGTTTATCTTAGGGGCAGCAGGCTTCCTTTTGATGTTTAAAATGATCTTTCTTAGAAATATTGCTCCATCAGATGAGCTGGCACCGGGAGTTGTAGTTATTACTGCGGTATTAACTGGAGTATTATTTGCCTTTATAGGCTCATTAGTTCAAAACTATCTTGTTAAGAAGAGCACCTGAGTGCATTATCATTCTTTGTTATATCTTAATTGGATAACAGATTACAAAGGAATCTTTTTTAACAGCGGAATGATATTTTCTAATGACTTTTGGAGCATAGCTTCCTGTTTTTTTTGACCTGATGATCCTAAAATAAAATCTGTAATCCAGTTGCTGACTTTATAGATATCTATGGTAAGTTTGGTTTCCTTGTCTGCCACTTTTGTCAGCGTGAAGTAAGTCACCTGTTCTCCTTTTTCATCCGTTTCGCTAAATTCAATCTTATCATCCGAATAGGAGTAACTGCTCGAATAGTAAAGTGTTTTTCCGTTGGTAAATGTCCACCTGCTCTTCATACC
>NZ_JBFTNT010000022.1:0-35641 GCF_056397585.1 Pedobacter sp. 05L430
GAATAAAGGGACGGCTTTAATATTATAAAATATTAAAATTATTTTTTAGATGCAGAAATAGCATCTTGAACGTGATCGTTGTGAACAATAACTTCTTTGAAAGAATAAGCACCAGATTTTGGCGACTTAGTCATTGTAATAACTTTCGAATATTCCTTTCCTTTACCCGTTTTCAGGGTTGCAACTACCTTTTTTGCCATGATCTAAATAGATTGTATTTAGTTAAATACTAAATGTATTACTTAATTTCTTTGTGTACAGTTACTTTTCTCAACACTGGATTGAATTTTTTCAACTCTAATCTCTCAGTAGTGTTTTTACGGTTTTTAGTAGTGATATATCTAGAAGCACCAGGCATGCCGCTTGCTCTATGTTCTGTACACTCTAGAATAACTTGTACTCTGTTACCTTTTTTTGCCATTTTATTAATATTAAGGTTGATTTCACATCAACCAATGTTTCTACAAATATCCTTTTTTCATGAAGCGGTTAATCGCTTCTGTAATACCAATTTTATTGATGGTTTTGATAGCTGAAGTAGATACTTTCAGTGTTATCCAACGATCCTCATCAGGAATATAAAATTTCTGAAGTTGTAAGTTGGGATAAAACTTACGCTTGGTTTTAACGTTTGAGTGAGAAACATTAAAACCTGTCATTGCCATTTTTCCGGTTAAATCACAAACTCTAGACATGCCTTTAAATATATTGTTAATTGTTCTTCGCTTAATTTTTTTAAGAGTGTGCAAATATCAGTAAAATATTTGTAATCATCAAGTAAGAGTCAAAAATAATTTCAATTATTATTTATTCATCACAACTACATATATAAAGTAATAACATCGCCAACGCCTCTAACGTACATCGAGCCAACCACCTTCGTAGTATGTTCCACAAAAAGTGCATTTTTACGAATCTGTTCCGAAGATACCTCGAACAAGTGTGGAACAAGCTCAACGCCAAATCCCTTTCCGAACATGCTTTTTAGCCACTATAATATTGATCAATAAAATTGTTTTTATAAAGCACAATTTTATCTAAGTTTGGGTTTTAGTTGTTGAAATAAACCAAATATGCAAATTAATTCATTTGAAGAATATCAAAAAACTTATCAGTTAAGCGTAGATCAACCTGAGCAATTCTGGGCAGGTATAGCCGATAATTTTCTTTGGAAAAAAAAGTGGGATAAAGTACTTTCCTGGAACTTTTCAGAGCCTAATATCAAATGGTTCGAAGGTGCCAAACTGAACATTACCGAAAACTGTCTTGATCGCCACCTGGCTGATAATGGCGATAAACCTGCCATTATCTGGGAGCCAAATGATCCACAAAAAGACAGCATTACTTTAAGTTATAGAATATTACACGAACAGGTTTGCCGCTTTGCCAATGTTCTGAAAAAGAACGGTGTACAAAAAGGCGATAGGGTTTGTATTTATATGCCAATGGTTCCGGAGCTAGCCGTGGCGGTACTTGCATGTGCACGTATTGGCGCTGTGCATTCTGTTGTATTTGGTGGTTTTTCTGCTAAATCTATAGCCGATCGTATTAATGACGCCCAGTGCAGGGTAGTAATTACCGCTGATGGTGCATTTAGAGGTAATAAGCAAATTCAATTAAAAGAAGTAATTGACGATGCACTGATTGGTTGCCCAAGTGTTGCAAAAGTTATTGTTTTAACACATACCAGAACTCCTGTTTCTATGTTAAAAGGACGCGATATCTGGTGGGAAGATGAGATAAAATTAGTTGATACCAATTGTCCGGCCGAAGAAATGGATGCCGAGGATTTGCTGTTTATATTATATACATCCGGCTCTACAGGTAAACCAAAAGGTGTGGTACATACTGTTGGTGGATATATGGTTTATGCCGGATACACATTTTCTAATGTATTTAACTATCAACCTGATGAAGTGTTCTTCTGCACGGCAGATATTGGTTGGATAACCGGACACTCTTATATTGTTTACGGACCCCTTTCGCAAGGCGCAACAACGGTAATATTTGAAGGTATTCCAACTTATCCAGATGCGTCAAGAATGTGGCAGGTGGTTGAAAAACATAAAGTAAATATTTTATATACTGCCCCAACAGCAATCAGATCTTTAATGAGTTTTGGTCTGCAGCCTATTGAAGGGGTCGACTTAAGCTCTTTAAGGGTTTTAGGATCGGTAGGAGAGCCTATAAACGAGGAAGCCTGGCATTGGTTTGACGAAAATATAGGCAAGAGCAATTGCCCTATTGTTGACACCTGGTGGCAAACTGAAACTGGTGGTATCATGATTTCACCAATCGCCTTTGTAACGCCAACTAAACCTAGTTTTGCAACACTTCCCTTACCTGGTATACAGCCGGTGTTGGTTGATGAGCAGGGCAACGAGATTGAAGGTAACGGTGTGAGCGGTAATTTATGTATTAAATTCCCTTGGCCTGGTATGTTGCGTACGACTTACGGAGATCATGAACGTTGTAAACTGACTTATTTCTCTACTTACGAGAACATGTATTTTACAGGGGATGGTTGTTTAAGAGACGAAGATGGTTACTATAGAATTACTGGTAGGGTAGATGATGTAATTAATGTATCTGGCCATAGAATTGGTACTGCCGAAGTTGAAAACGCAATTAATATGCACGCAGGTGTGGTAGAAAGCGCTGTAGTAGGTTTTCCACATGAGGTAAAAGGGCAAGGTATTTATGCTTTTGTAATTTTCCCAAATGCACATGGTGATGAAGATCTTACCCGTAAGGATATTCTTCAAACGGTTACCCGTGTTATCGGGGCTATTGCTAAGCCCGATAAAATACTCTTCGTTTCGGGATTGCCTAAAACAAGATCCGGTAAAATTATGCGCCGTATTTTAAGAAAAATTGCAGAGGGTGATACTACCAATTTAGGAGACATTACTACGCTTCTGGATCCTGCGGTTGTTGATGAAATTATAGAAAAAGCAAAAAAGTAACAAACAATTATTCCTTAAGCTTGTTTATGTAGTGTCTATTTATTGTTAAACAAAATAAGAAACTATCATGGATAAGTTAGAATTAAAAGGAAAATGGAATGAAATTAAGGGTAAAGTGAAACAAGCGTATGCTGACTTAACCGAGGATGATTTGAAGCATGAAGAGGGGAAAGATGATGAGTTGTTGGGTAAATTGCAGCAAAAAACAGGTAAAACCAGAGATGAACTGGTAACCTGGATAAAATCATTATAAGAAACATAAATAAAAGGGCCTGATCAATTATGGTCAGGCCCTTTTATTTATGAGGATTTTGGATTTTAATACCCAAATATTTGTTCCAATGTTAACTTGGTAACGGTTCCAAACTTCTGCATGTCTTCTAATCTCACTTTTTTCTCTGAAGCAACAATGCAATAATTGTAAGGCTTGTTAGCAACATTGTTGGTGTGAAATTCTTTGATGTCAGCAAATGTTAAAGGCTTTAAACCATTGTACTCGTCAATTCTCGAATCATGGTCAATCCCAAGTTTCTGATCTGCAAAGTAACTCTGTATAATATCATCTTTAGTAACACGGCTGGTTTCCAACGCATTTAATGCATTGTATTTTGAGGCTTCGAACGATTTATCTGCTTGTGGTAAAACATTAAGCAATTCGTTCATCCCTGCCACGGCGTCGTTCATTTTATCAGCCTGACTACCTACATAAGCTATCATAGCATAATTCTTGTCTTTTCTGTCGGGCGATGAATAAACGGCAAATGTTGAATAAGCCAAAGCTTTAGATTCACGTATAGTTTGGAAAACTATAGATCCCATACCCCCACCAAAATAGCTATTGAATAAGTTTACTTTGGCTGTAAGGTCTGGATTAAAAACGCCTCCATTTCTTATCCAGCGAATTTCTGACTGAACCATGTCGTAATCTGCAAAATAGACCTGATTGGTCGCATTGTTGGTGTACGTGAATTTTTTAGCCGGTGGTTCAGGGCTAAACGCTGCAGGTAATTTATGAAGTTTACCTATGCTTTCTGTAAAAGCTTCCAGGGTGTGTGGTCCATAATAGGTAATGGTGTGTTTAAAGTTGTCGATATTATGTAGGATGCTGATCAACTGGTCTGAAGTAATATTTTTTATTTCTTCGTTGCTTGAGGTAGAATTAAATGGATTGCTAGCTCCATATTGAGCATAGTTCATTAAACCGCCTAGTATTGCACTCTTATTAAGTTTGTTGTTCTCTCTTGCTTTAAGGATACGGCTTTTAAGTTCTACCAATGCCTGTTCATTCGGTTTGCAGTTGGCCAAAATATGCTCAACCAGCATTACAGCTTTCTCAAAGTTTTCTTGTAAGCCACTAATATTTATAGTAGTAACCTCGTTACCCACATTGATGCTATAGGTGCAGGCAATATTATAAAATTCTTTACTTATTTGTTCGGCAGAGTATTTATCCGTCGCTAAAAAAGTTAAGTATTGCGAAGCATATGGTTGCAGCATGTTGTTTAATGCGCCCATTTCGAAACGGTAAGATAAGCGGAAAATGCTGTTCTCTTTATTTTGAACTGTTATTACATCGGCAATGCCCACTTTGCCATAGTTTAAGTCTTTTTTATAATCGAGGAACTTAGGTGCTATAGGATTTGTTGGAGCTGCAAGCAGATCTTTGGTGAAAACAGATGTTTCTGCAGCATTTGTGTTTACGGGAGTGATGGCAGGTTTTTCGACCTTCGCAATGTTTTTGTCCTCACCTTTGTGTTTAAATGCAATAACATAGTTGTTGATGAAAAACTGTTTTGCAAATTCAGTAACCTGGCTCTTGGTAATCTTAGCCATCTCATCAGGATTGCTTAAAGATTTGTCCCATTTGGTTCCACGATTTAAAATAAATTCATTAGTTGCGGCATCAACACGGTATGCATTATTGTCGAAGGCTTGCAGTAATCCTAGTTTACTATTGGCTACAGTTGCTTTGATAAGGCTTTCATCAAAATCTCCTTTCTTTAAGATCTCAATTTGATCAAGTAATAGCTTTTGAACTTCTTCTAATGTTTGGCCTTGTTTAGGTTGGGCCGACATATTGAAAACGCCATAATCCTTCATCTGCTGATAGCCAGCGCTTGAGCGTAAAACTTTTTGCTGTTTGTTTAAGTTGATGTCGAACAAACCTGCTTTTCCGTTCGCTAAAATGCTTGATATTAAATCTAATAGCATGCTCTGTTTGGTGTTCTCAGCATATCCTCTATAAGATATTTCTACACTCTCTGCACTGGGGCCATATATATCGACCTTTTGAATTTTAGTTAACGGTTTTTCAGGAGCCGGATTGTAAAGTGTAACAGGTTTTGATTGCATAAAGGCAAATGACTTGTCAACTTTTTTAATCATTTCATCAGGGTTAAAATCTCCAGCCAATACTACTGCCATATTATTAGGTACATAATATTTATTGTAATACTTTCTGATTTCGACAAGAGATGGGTTTTTAAGGTGCTCTATTGTACCAATAGTGGTTTGCTGACCATAATTATGAGTAGGAAATAATAGTGCCGACATTTTCTCATCCATTTTCCAGGCATCATTATCAAGTCCACGGTTTTTCTCTTCATAAACAGCCTCCAGTTCAGTGTGGAAGATGCGGAAAACAGGATTGCGGAATCTTTCCGCCTGCAGAGCTAAAAACTTATCAGTGGCATTGGCCGGAAAATCTTCATTGTATACGGTTTCTTCATACCATGTATGGGCATTGCTAGACTGGCCGCCAATTGCTTTAATCATTTTATCGTATTCATTGGCAATTGAATAATTAGATGCCAGACCAGATGTTTTATCTATCTGCGCGTAAATCTCTTTCCGTTTAGCAGGATCAGTGGTTTTGTTGTATTGCTCGTATAATCCATCTATCTYATCTAACAAAGGTTTCTCTTTTGTATAGTCCATTGTTCCGAATTTGTCGGTTCCTTTAAATAGCAAATGCTCCAGGTAATGTGCTAAGCCAGTTGCTGTACGCGGATCTGTATTACTTCCCGCTCTAACAGCCATTCTGAACTCAATAGTCGGTTCTTTTACGTTTTGTGATAAAATAACCGTTAGCCCATTTTTTAGTGTGTAAAACCGCGACTTGGTTGGGTCGTTTGTTACGTATTTGTAAGTGTATCCATCAGTGGTGGCTGTTTTCCATTGATAGCCAGATTGAGCCATAACCCCAGACCCTATCAAAAGGAAAAAGGATAGCGCTAATAGTTTGTTCTTCATATATTTTATTTTTTTATGTATAGTAAGGTTGTCTTGGATCCTTATTAAAATAAATTTAAATCCCATATGGCCTCACAGCTTTTAAGTTATACATCAAATATATGTGGATTGTGTATTAAGTCCTGAACTTTAGATCGAATTCTTGTACTTTTACGGCAACAAGGGCTGTAGGCATACCAGTTTTGCTTAAATAGGTGATTCTGACATATCAACAGGCTTTTATGATTATAATAAAACAGATATATCTTAAATGAAAAAGCAGCAATCCAGACCTAATATTTTAGTGGTAAACGACGACGGTATAACCGCTCCGGGAATTAAGAATTTGATTGAAGTTGTTGAGGAAATCGGAAATGTAGTTGTAGTAGCACCAGATGGACCTCAGTCGGGGATGGGCCACGCAATTACTATTGGTAAGCCATTGCGTTTTGATCGGGTAGATTTGTATCCTGGTGTGGAAATGTATAAATGTTCCGGTACACCTGTTGATTGCGTTAAGCTTGCTGTAAATAAAATATTTAAAGGTAAAAAGCCTGATCTGTGTGTTTCTGGTGTAAATCATGGGTTAAATAATTCCATCAATGTGATCTATTCAGGAACCATGTCGGCCGCGGTTGAAGGGGCAATAGAAGGTATCCCTTCGATTGGTTTCTCACTTGATGATTTTTCGCAAGAGGCAGATTTTAGTCATTGTAAAAAGTTTATTAAAGCCATTTCTTTACAGGTACTTGAACATGGTTTACCGCCTGCAACATTGCTTAATGTTAATTTTCCAAAAGGCGACGGTTTAAAAGGCATTAAGATTTGCCGACAAGCGAATGCTAAATGGGCAGAAGAATTTGATGAAAGAAAAGACCCATATGAACGCCCTTATTACTGGTTAACAGGTGTTTTTCAAAATAATGATAAAGGTGAAGATACTGATGTTTGGGCGCTGGAGAATGGTTTTGTTTCAGTAGTTCCTGTTCAGTTTGATTTAACAGCGCATCATGCAATTCCTGTTTTAAATACCTGGACATTTGATGTTTAGAAATGTAAAGAATTCTGTATTAATAGGTTTGGGTATCGGTGCTTTGGTGCCTGGTGTATTGGTTGCCGGGGTATGGTACCTGATGCATAGGTTCGCTTTTTTAGCTAAAGCAGATCTTTTGTTGATTGGCTGTATTGCTGTAAATGCCTTATTAATGCATTATTTTTTTAAACAGAATAAGGATAATGTGGGCAGGGGTATTATCAGTGCAACATTTCTATGGGCATTTGCCTTCTTTTATTATAAAGTTACCCAATCATGAGATACTATTTAGTAGCCGGAGAAGCATCCGGAGATTTACATGGAGCCAACTTAATGRAGGCATTAAAAGTTCAGGATCTAAATGCGGAATTCAGATTTTATGGTGGTGATAAAATGAAAGCTGAGGGGGGTATTCTTAAAAAGCACTATGCTGAAATGGCATTTATGGGCTTTACCGAGGTTTTGTTAAATCTACGTACCATCCTTAAAAATATGAAGGCATGTAAGGCTGATGTATTGGAATATCATCCTGATACGCTGATTCTTATTGATTTTCCTGGCTTCAATTTAAAAATAGCAGAGTTTGCTAAAGAGAATGGAATTCGTGTTTGCTATTATATTTCTCCAAAGGTTTGGGCATGGAATCAAAAGCGTGTATTAAAAATCAAAAGGATAGTTGATAAGCTGTTTTGCATTTTGCMTTTCGAAGTAGATTTTTATAAAGAATGGGGCATGGAGGTCGATTATGTTGGCAATCCTTTATTAGATGCAATTGCTCAATTTACTCCTGACCCTTCTTTCAAAAAAACTTATGGGTTGAATGATAAGATTATAGCACTGCTTCCTGGTAGCAGAAAACAAGAAATTGAGCGCTTGCTGCCAGATATGCTAAGTGTAACAGGTCGTTTTCCCGATTACAAGTTTGTTGTTGCAGCGGCTCCTGATTTTGATGAGAATTATTACAAACAATTCATCTCGTCTGAAAATGTAACGCTGGTTTTTGAACGAACTTATGACCTATTGAATGTTGCCGCGGCCGCAATTGTAGCATCTGGTACGGCAACGCTTGAAACTGCTTTGTTTCATATACCGCAAGTTGTGGTTTATCGCGGAGGGGCAATCTCTGTTGCTATTGCCAGGATGCTTGTTAAAATAAGGTTCATTTCTTTGGTGAACTTGATTATGGATAGAAAGGTGGTTACAGAATTAATTCAGGAAGATTGTAATACACAAAATATTTCTGATGAGCTTGGCCTCATCTTAAGTGGAGAAGGTAGACAAAAAATGCTGGGCGATTACGAAGAATTATCTTCAAAAATGGGAACTGCCGGTGCATCAGAACGTACTGCAAAACTCATAATTTCGTATCTAAAGGGGATYTAGGAAGTCCCTCTGTTTCAGTTTTTTAAGCTAGATTTATTTTTTAAAAAATATTCTTTTGTGAATTATTTTCCTTATTATTGGTATAGATAAAACGTTTTTATAAAATATAGCTCCCATATATTATGAGAAACAGAACCAACCAACCAGTAGTACATCTACACCAGGAATTTCTCCTTTTGATTGTAAGAGAAATTAGATTTTTTTTACACCCCACCTTGTATGATCCTGTTGCTTTAAAAGCATCTTAATTATACCCTTTTCAAACTTTTCTTAAGCATTCCTTTTTAAGGTCATGTGCGTTGTTGCGTGCTTGTGATTTTACATTGGAATGGGGGTTTTTAGTACGCTTACTCTAACTAAATATAAACTAAAATTAAGCTAATGAAAATCAAACAAATTATCCTCGCAGGGATTCCAATGCTCTGTTTAACAGGGTTACAATCCTATGCGCATCCCGCTGATTACACCAAAATCAGTTCCGGTATGGGCAGTGTCGCCTTCTTTCAGGCACAGAAAATTGTGATTACAGGCACTGTGGTTGATGAAAAATCTCAACCTATACCTGGTGTAGGGATCAAATCTCTCAAAACAAACAAGTCTACCGTTACCAATGCCAGTGGTAAATTCAGCATTGAGGTAGATAATGCAAGTGAGCAACTCTCGTTCTCGTATATCGGGTATGCTACTCAAACCCGGGCCGCGGGGTCTGGTGCTTCACCACTTACCATTAAAATGGTTCCTGCCGAAGGAGTTGAATTGGCAGATGTAGTGGTGATTGGTTATGGTACCTCTAAAAAATCTGATTTAACCGGTGCGGTAGGTACGGTAAAAGCAGAGCAATTGCAGGAACGTCCGGCATCTTCTCTAAATCAGGCCTTAACAGGAAGGATATCCGGAGTCCAGGTCAATACAAACTCAGGTCGGCCTGGCGGAAGAGCCAATGTCAGGATTCGTGGTTTTAGTTCCATCAACTCATCTAATAATCCTTTATATGTAGTAGATGGGGTTCAGTTGCCAATGGGAAATCAAGCCCAGGCCAGCCAGGCTATTGACTACATCAATCCTAATGACATCGTTTCTGTAGAGGTGTTGAAAGACGCATCCTCTACCGCTATTTATGGTTCCAGGGGAGCCAATGGTGTTATTCTGGTTACAACCAAGCGCGGAAAGACCGGTGAAAGCAGGATAGATTATAATGTAGATGTGAGTGTGCCGTCAGTTGGTCCTAATTTTCCGAAAGTATTAAATGCGAAAGAATTCCTGGCTGTGGAAGATCTGGCATATAAAAACATGGAAAAATATGACCCGGCAGGATGGGCAGCAGGTAAATATGTTACAAGAAACCCAGCCCTGGCCAGAAAGGATCCAAGGTTGTTTGATAGTAGCGGCAACCCTTATTTTGATACCGACTGGCTTAAAGAGGCTACTCAGAACAAGCTATCTCAAAATCATGAGCTTGGTTTTAGTGGAGGTAATGAGCGCACTACCTATGCCTTTTCAATCGGACACAGAAATGATCRGGGACTCATCAAGACCTCATTCCTCAAGCGATATTCTGGCAGGTTCAGTATTGATGACCAGGTAAAACCATGGTTAAAGGTAGGGGGTACGCTAAGCTACACCAATCAAAACGAAAATCTGGTAGATCAAAGTGATCAGGTGGCGCGCAGTATTGTAGAAGATTTTCCGTTTTTACCTGTAAAATACAGTAACGGTTTTTATGCTGATAACAGAGACTATCCAAATGCCGAGGGCCGTTTCAATGTAGTGCACAGGTTGTATGATACCAAGTTTTTACTGGGAACCCAAACAACCCTTGGCAGTCTGTATTCAAATATCAAGTTTGCCGAAGGTTTAGAAATGAAAACCATAATAGGTGCAAATGTGATTTCACAGGAAAATAATGAATACAGCGGGCGTACGCTAAATATCTCTGATCAGGGCTATGCTGCCGGACGTACCCGGAAGGAAGCCTTCTGGTCTATAGAAAATTTCCTGACCTACAACAAGCGCTTTAACGAGAATCACTCCATCACTGGTTTATTGGGGATATCCTGGCAGAAAAGCACTTTCAACAACATCAGCTCTGAGGTAAGGGGCTTTGCAACTGATTATTTTGAATTTAACAATTTAGGAGCAGGCAGTCTGAATCMGCAGGTCGGATCCAATAGATCGCTGCAACAACTTAACTCTTACTTTGGTAGACTAAATTATAGTTTTAAGGATAGATATTTGTTCACTGTTACTGGTCGTGCGGACGGCTCCTCGAAGTTTGGCGAAAGTAACAAATATTCGTTCTTTCCCTCTGCAGCAATTGCATGGAGAGTTTCTGAAGAGAATTTCTTAAAAGACAACCGCGTTATTTCTAATTTAAAGCTTCGCAGTAGCATCGGAGTTACAGGTAATTCGGAAATACCACCATACTCATCACTTCCCCTGCTGGGCACCAATTATCCAGCAGTTATTAATGATGTAAGAGTAGTTGGAACAGGTCTAAACAGACTTGCTAATCCGGATCTTCGCTGGGAAAAGACCACACAAAGCGATGTTGGTGTTGAACTGGGAATGTTTGGCGGCAAAATATCACTGGAGTTGGATCTTTATTATAGGAAAACCACAGACATGTTGCTGGATGCGCCGGTTCCACGTACAAGTGGTTTTGTAAATATCCGAAAAAATATCGGATCTATGGAGAATAAAGGGTTGGAAGCTCAATTGAATACCACAAACTTTGATTCAGAAGATTTTTCATGGAAAACGTCTTTTAATATATCCTTTAATAAAAACAAAATACTTTCTCTGGCAACACCTGCTGATATCTTTGGTATAGGTGGTCCTAACTTTACCAATCCAACTAATATTATCCGTGTTGGAGAGGCTGCTGGTTCATTCTGGGGACTTACCCGTTTGGGTGTTTGGTCTGAAGCAGAGCGTGCAGAAGCAGCTAAATTTGTGAGTTATCGAAATGGAAATACAATTCTACCAGGTGATATTAAATATCTTGATGTGAATGGAGATTATGCTATAAATGATGCCGACAGATCAATTATTGGTAATGGTAGTCCAGACGCCTGGGGTGCATTATCCAATACTTTCCGCTATAAGAGTGTTGACCTAACTGTTGAACTTCAATATTCAGTTGGGGCAGACGTGATGGACATGACTACTCACTCTAGTGAAGACAGGGTTTCTCTGGCCAACAGCTATGCTACGGTATTGAACGCGTGGACTCCTCAAAACCAGAATACGCAGATTGCCGAAATCCGTGATACTCGTGCCGGCTATGTAACCAATGTGGATACCCATTGGATCAAAGACGGTTCGTTCATCCGTGGCCGGAATGTGTTGCTTGGATATAACTTCGCCAATTCAATTGTACAAAAAATGAGGTTGAACAGATTAAGGGTCTATGTATCTGCACAAAACCTCTTTTTGATTACCAGTAAAGAGCTTCAGGGAGACCCTGAAACAACACCAACAGGTGGGTATGCAAATGATGGCAATAACGTATTCTCGCAGGGAATGAATTGGCACAGCTACCCAAGACCAACAATCTTCATGTTGGGTTTAAATATAGGTTTGTAATGTTTTTATTAAATCATTTTAATGATGCGATTAACACTTAAAAAAGATATACTGATGAAAATTAACATATTAAAACATATTAGCAGTGCGGCCCTTTTTGGACTATTACTGCTTGGATCAGGTTGTTCAAAGTTTCTTGAAGAGCGCGATCCTTCAAATCTGGCACCTGATAATTTCTATACCATACCGGAACATGCTGAAGCAGCGATAGCCTCAGTATATGCAGGGACACGATTTATTGGCGATGGGGCCGGAATCTTCTCTTCAAACTGGCAATTGCTGGAAGCAGTGACAGGAACTTCTACCACAGAGACAGCTCAAAACTCCGACCTAAATAACTTATACGGACTGATTTACGATCCGAATACGGGACATGTAATCAATTATTGGAATGGTATATATCGAGTTATTGCTCAGGCAAACCTGGTTCTTGAAAAAGTTCCAGGTATTACGCCTATGGATGATGCACAAAAGAAACGTATTTTAGGCGAAGCAAAATTCCTCCGTGCATGGGCATATTTCTATGCAGTAAGGTTGTGGGGAGATGTACCATTAATTACAAAACCACAAACACTACAGTCTGAGGATTTTTTCCCTAAGCGGGCTACAGCTGAGAGTGTATATACTTTAATTGTAGAAGATTTGATTGCTGCTGAAGAGGCGGGATTACCCTGGATGAATAAGAATGGCAGGGTTTCGCTGGCAGCAGTTAAGTCGGAACTGGCGTTGGTTTACCTGACAATGGCTGGCTTCCCATTGAGCAAAGGAGCAACCCATTACAAACTGGCAGCGGATAAAGCCAATGAGGTGATCACTTACGCAAAAGCGAATCCGGCAGCGATTGATCTTTTTGCAACTTATGCAGAGGTACACAGAGAAACATTGAAAAATGAAAAAGAACACATTTTCATGATCCAATACAATTCTGTAGTTGCAGGTAACCCAATGGACAATATGTATCCAAACTTCAAACCGGTTACATTTAATGGTGCATCGGGTACAGGAAGTACCGTTCCTACCCGTCAGTTTTATAATTCCTACGAAGCAGGAGATGAACGTGCCAAAGACCGGGAGGGGTATTTTTATACCAGCTACTTTACTAATGGTAACGGAGCTTTATT
Source organism: Pedobacter sp. 05L430 (assembly GCF_056397585.1). Lineage (NCBI taxonomy): Bacteria > Pseudomonadati > Bacteroidota > Sphingobacteriia > Sphingobacteriales > Sphingobacteriaceae > Pedobacter > Pedobacter sp. 05L430. The sequence continues at coordinate 13,320 of NZ_JBFTNT010000022.1, forward strand.
TCAACTGGGAGCACCTTATATATTCAAACACTTTAATACCATCGCCAATGGTTCTTCGGGCGTAGCGGGTACACGCAATAACAATTTGAATGTACCGGTGATTCGCTACGCGGAAATTCTGCTTGTCTATGCCGAAGCTCAAAACGAGTTAGGTGCTCCAACGCAGGATGCTTATGATGCTTTTAAGCGCATTCGCGATCGCGCCAAACTGGTAACTCCTGCATTTGGCACTTACAGTCAAACAACATTCCGGGAAGCTGTGTGGAGAGAGCGCTGGCATGAACTGTGTTATGAGCAGATCACCTGGTTTGACATGGTCAGGCTTAGAAAAGTATATAACGAAACTACACAGGGATTTGATAATTTTGTGGGACATGTGAACCTGAGTTCCAATCAACCTTTACAGAATAAACATCTGCTTTTCCCTATTCCAAGACCTGAGTTGCAAAACAATCCTAACCTTGCCCCTCAAAATCCCGGATATCAATAATATCAAATAATTAATCAGGATAGAGCCTGCAGTTATATTTTATACTGCAGGCTTTTTTGTGATTTTTTTGCTACAAAGCCTAGATTTTTATCCATTATATAGCCTCTTTTTTTGCCTTAAATTCCAGTAGTAATTGCTTTATTTTAAGGGGACTTAACTTCTATTTTTCTTTCATATCATTTCAAATTGTAACAATATTGTTTGTAAAAAAAGCAAAAAAAAAATTCTGGTTTGAACAATTTTCTTTAATATTGGCGTTGATAAAACGTTTTACTGAAATCTACGTATACCAAATATTCATGAAAAACCAACGATTATTCTTAGCCGCTGCTCTCTCACAAAACATTCAGGTTGTTCCGTTAAAAAAATATTTTCTTTTTATCAATAACCGCTTCAGGGTATAATCTTAGACCCTCTCTCAACTAATCTAATTTTCTCTCTTTTTAGGCTACTCCAAAGTAGAACCATAGACTTTTTATGCCTACGGTTTTGATATCTGGAAATAGCTGATAAAACGTTTTATCTGCTTTTGCAACAGTATGAACTTGAAACATTTAATAACACTAACTATAATTTAAACTAAAAACYCATGAACATTAAACTACTAATTGGTACGGGGGTATGTCTACTCTGTTCCATGAGTTTTCGAAGCTACTCTGCAACGGAGGGTTATCTGGAAACGAATAATTTAAGCCGGGCCTTATCTCAGCCAGATAGACAGGCTGTTGCGCGCAAAGTAATCATAACAGGGGTAGTCCTGGATGAAAAATCTCAACCTATACCCGGTGTTGGAGTTAAAACAGCATCAAATAAAGCTACAGTAACTGATGCTAACGGTAAATTCAGCATCGAAGCCGAAAGTGAGACGGAATTAATTACTTTCTCTTATTTAGGCTATGCAACGCAAAGTAAAGCTGCTGGAAATGGTACTGCGCCATTAACTATTAAAATGGCGCTTGATGAAGGTGTGAACCTTGATGATGTTGTTGTAGTAGGAGTAGGTTATGGAACATTAAAGCAAAAAGAGGTTACTTCATCTGTAGCTCACGTAGGTAGAGAAGATTTCAGACAAAGTGGTTCAAGAAACCCACTAGATCTTATCCAAGGTAAAGTAGCCGGTCTTCAAATTTCCAGACCGGGCGGATCTAATCCGAATTCTGGTGTAAGCGTTCAGCTCAGGGGAGCAGTAACCTCTACGGGTAGCGGAACACCTTTATATGTAATTGATGGTATTCCTGGTGGTAATCCCGATCTATTGCAACAAGATGATATTGCTTCGGTAGACATCTTAAAAGACGGATCTGGTGCTGCAATATACGGTACCAGTGCCAATGCGGGTGTAATTCTAATTACCACCAAAAAAGGTAAATCAGGACCTGCCACATTTGATTACTCTTCATACTTTAGAAAAGAGTATATCCAAAACAGACCAGATTTCTTAACAGCTGATGAGTACAGACAGAAAATTGCTTCTGGAGAACTTAAACAACAAGATTTCGGCCATAGCACTGATTTTTTTGATGACTTGATCAATCACAACAATTTTTCTCAGAATCATAACCTGGCATTAACCGGTGGTTCGGATAAAACCAGCTATCGTGCCAGTGTAAATTACAGGAATCTTGATGGGATTGCCCGTGAAAACGGTCGCGAGGAATATGGACTGCGTTTAAATGTAAATCAAAAGGGACTAAACGACAAGTTAAATGTGCAGCTTAATTTAGCTACCAACATCAACAAAGCAAACATGTTAGGTGGTGGCGGTTGGGAAAGCGAGTCTACAAAAAACCCGACATTATCTAATTTTAATGACGATGGTAGTTACCGTTTTGACTTGACCAGTACCAATGAGTATGCGCGTTTAGCCCAGCAAACCTCGTACAGGAAACAACAAACGAGCTCTGCCGATGCAAAGGCAGATCTGGAAATTGTTAAGGGTTTGAAAGCTTCAATTTTCGGATCGGTGCAGCGCAACAGTTATACGGATGGGCAATACCGTTTAAAAGCCAGTGAAGATTCAATGGAAAACACAGATTTTCCAGGCGGCGGATATGCTTATAAAGGTGACTTTTTAGAGCAGAAATATGCCTTGGAGCCAACAATTCAATATGAAAATACTTTCGCTGATAAGCATAAAATAACTGCAATCGGTGGTTACAGCTATAGATATGAGATTCAGGAGGCATCTAGCCTTGAAAACAGAGGCTTTATTAATGATGCATTTCGGGAAGATAATATAGGTGCTGGTGCAGCTCTGGGGGTTGGAAAGGCAGGTATGTCCAGCTCAAAATCTGACAACACATTGATTGCTTTTTTTGGAAGAGTGAATTATGTATTCAATGACAAGTATATGGCGCAATTTATTTTACGTCATGAGGGTTCTTCGAAATTTGGTAGAAATAACAGATGGGGTAATTTCCCAGCAGTATCTCTTGGATGGAATATGTCTCAGGAAAATTTCATGAAGGATGTTAAGTTTATCAATTATCTGAAATTGAGAGCTGGTTATGGTATGACTGGTAATGCTCCTACAGAAAACAATGTTTCTAGAGTTATGCTTGGCGAAGGTGGCAAATATCTGTTCCCAGATGGTAGCTATTATGAAACCTATGGGCCGACCACCAACTATAATCCTGACTTGAAATGGGAATCAAAAAGAGAGTTAAATGTTGGTATTGATTTCACCATGTTCGACAATAAATTGACAGGATCATTGGATGTATTTAATCGCAAAACAAAAGACCTCCTTGACGTTTACAGATCTCCTCAGCCTCCATACGTAGTCAGAGAAATTTGGACTAACGTAGGGACATTTTCATCGAAAGGAATTGAGTTAGCATTAGGCTATAAAGCGATAACTACGGAAGATTTTTCTTGGAATACAAATATAACAGCAAGTACAACCAACAACGTAATGGACAGTTACTCCAACTCTCAATATGTTGTTAAGTTTATCCAAAAAGGAGATATACAGGGAGCAGGCGACTTAGGACAAGCTTTTACAACTTTTGAAGGTAAAGAAATCGGTGTATTCTATGGAAAAAGGTTCGCCGGTTTTACAGAAGATGGCAAGTGGTTATTTTATAATAGAAATGGTGAAAAGGTTAGAAATGATCAAATCAACAATTCAAGAAATGATTTAAATGCAACAGATCTTGCACCAATTGGAAATGCGGTACCAAAGTACTATGCCTCATGGGCGAACAATTTCAAATACAAAAACTTTGATTTAAGTATCTTCCTTAGAGGGAAATTCGACTTTGATATATTAAATACAACAGCTTTAAGCTATGGTAATAAATCAGCCTGGAGTGGAAACATCTTAAAAGATGCCTTTACCAAATACAGCCAGATCAACGATACGTACATGTATTCTGATTACTATGTAGAGAGCGGAAGCTTTGTGAAAGTTGACGAGATCACTTTAGGATACAACTTTAAGTTGAAATCTAAAGGCTTAAGGAACCTGAGGGTATACGTTACAGGCCAGAACTTGGCTACAATCACCGGTTATTCTGGTAATGATCCTGACTATGTATTGGATACAGGAATTGGTAATGAGGACAACGGTAGATTTTTAGGAATTGACACTAGGGGGCCTTATCCAAGTACACGTTCTTTCTTAGTAGGTCTAAATGTTGGATTTTAATTAATAAAAAAATGAAAAGTAAATCACTTATATATACTGCATTGGTCGGCGCATTGTGCTTAACAAACGCTTGTACCAAACTTGATGAAAATGCATATAACGTAATTGCTGCGGATGATTTCTATAACAATAAAACTGAAGTCATATCCGCTGTTTTAAGACCTTATACTCATGCCAACGCATGGGCTACCCCTTCCGGACAAGACGGCTGGTGGAGACTTGCAGAGCTATCCGGAGATCAGCTGGCATGGCCAACTAAAGGTCGCCATGGTGAAGATGGAGGCAAATGGAAAAGATTGCATTACCATACCTGGACAGTTGATGAAGGTGGAATTGACAATGCATGGGTATTGATGTATTGGGGTATGGGTCTTTGCAATAGCGCTATTACAAATATCGAGAATCGTGATATTGCAAAAATGGGTATCACACAAGCAGAGAAAGATGCTTATATTGCTGAATTGAAATTGCTTCGCGCATTCCACTATTTAAAACTAATGGACTTATTTGGTAACATCCCGATCTCGACAGTTATTCCAGAGGGTGCATCTGCAGATCTTCCAAATACTACAAACAGAGCAGAAGTATTTGCATTTATTGAAGGTGAGATTAAAGCAAATATAGAGAAAGCACCTAAGGCATCAAGAGCTACCCTCGGTCGTATGAATCAGGCAGCTGGTTATGCAATGTTGGCGGAGCTTTATTTGAATGCAGAGGCATGGATAGGCACTCCTAGATGGGATGATTGTATCGCAGCAACTGATAAAATAATCTCAGGAGAAGCGGGAGGACAAAATGGAACTATGGCTTTAGATCCAAACATTTCAGACCAGTTTAAAAGCACTAATGATCTGTCTAAAGAAGTGATCTTCTCAATTGCTTACGATTATAAAATTGCCAATTTTGCTACGGGCTTTCCATCGGAATTCTATCACTTTAAACAACAGGAAATCTATGGCGGTGGCCGTAATGGTAACGATGGTATTGTTGTAATTCCTGGCGTATACACCACCTACAAAGACGCTGACAAACGTAAATCTGATTGGTTGTTAATTGGTAAAATGGTTAAGTTTTCGGATGGAAAAACACCTGTTTTGGCTTCTGAAGAATACAAAGATCTGCAATTAGAATTTGTGGATAATATCCAGAAAAACAAAACTGGCTCTAAAGTCTCTAATATGAGTGAAGGTGAAGAGAACAGCGGTGTTCGTTTTAATAAATATAAATTAGGCAATCAATTTCCTGGACCAGGCGGAAAACCTGAAATTGATCCTAACTATAATAATACCGACTGGAACATCTACCGCTTAACCTGGATTTATTTTGCAAAAGCAGAAGCGATTATGCGTAAAAACGGAGGCGTTGCAACAGGGGAAGCTGTACAATTAGTCAACGATTGTAAAAAACGTGCATTCACTGAGGCTGACTGGGCTGCTAATGCATACACGACTTCAACACTTACAATGGATGAGTTATTAGCTGAACGCGGACGTGAGTTCATTTTTGAAGGTTTCAGAAGAGATGACTTAATCCGCTTTGGTAAATTTGCTTCAGGTTCATGGTGGGATCATACACCTAGTAATGCAAACAAGGCTTTGTATCCAATTCCACAGCAGCAGCGTAATTTAAATACTAAGCTTACTCAAAACCCAGGTTATAATTAAATAATAATTCCTTAGGATTTTCCTAAGTATCAAGAACGGGTGATTGTTAACAACAATCACCCGTTCTGTTTTTAAAAGTTATTTTATTTTCATATTATTGGGATACTAAATCGTTTTAAACCAAATATAAAACCCCCTTAGATAGGTAATAAGGGAGAACCACACAAACATGAAACTAAAAACTATTTTAATCGCATTTGTATTGCTGCTCAATGTTGCATTTGCGCAACAGCCAGATCTGGTGCAATACGTAAACACCCTGCAGGGTACCAATTCTAAACATGAACTTACAAGGGGTAATACATACCCTACAACAGCACTACCTTTTGGCATGCATACATGGACCCCACAAACGGGTAACAATGGRGACGGCTGGAAATACCAATATTTTAAGAAAACCATTCGCGGTTTTCAACAAGCCCATCAATGCAGTTCATGGACAAATGATTATTGCGTATTTTCTTTAATGCCGGTTACAGGAAAGCTAGTTGTAAATGAAAATGATCGCCAGACTGGTTTTGACCACAAGAATGAAATTGCTAAACCTAATTACTACAAGGTAAAACTCGATAATGATGTTGTAACTGAAATTGCCCCAACAGAAAGGGGAGCGCACCTGCGTTTTACTTTTCCTAAGAATGGTAAAAGTTACCTTGTTTTGGACGGATACACCGGTTTAAGTGAGGTAAAGATCTATCCTAAAGAAAAAAAGATCACAGGGTATGTTCATAACGGCCGTATAAGAGACAGCCTGAATAGCTATTTCGAAATCATTTTTGATAAACCGTTTGTAAAGTATGGTACCTGGGATAACACTAATAATGCAATATCAGAAGGTACATTAACAGCACAGGGTAAAGGGAAGGGTGCTTACATCGAGTTTAAACCTGGCGAAATGGTACAAGCGAAAACGGCGTCATCCTACATCAGTGAAGATCAGGCAAGCTTAACTTTAAAAAGAGAGTTAGGGAAGTYTAAAACCCTGGATCAAACAAAAGCTGCGGGCGCAAAAATATGGAATGACCATTTGGGTAAAATCCTTGTAGAAGGCGGATCGGAAGAGGATAAAGCTACATTCTATTCTTGCTATTTCAGAGCAAGCTTGTTTTCAAGACAATTCTTTGAATATGATAAAGATGGTAAACCTTATTATTTTAGTCCGTATGACGGTAAAGTGCACCAGGGATACATGTTTACTGACACTGGTTTCTGGGATACCTTCCGTGCCCAGTTTCCACTAAATACTATTATGCAGCCTACAATGCATGGCCGTTATATGCAGGCAATGTTGGATGCGCAGGAGCAATGCGGATGGCTTCCATCCTGGTCATTCCCTGGAGAGGGGGGAAGTATGATTGGTAATCACGCCATTTCTTTATTGGCTGATGCCTGGGCAAAAGGGATCAGAACATTTAATCCGGAACAAGCGCTAAAAGCATATCTTCATGAGGCAACCAATAAAGGTCCATGGGGCCCCGCCAATGGCCGCCATGGTTGGAAGGAATATTACGAACTGGGTTACGTCCCATATCCCGAATACAGAGAGGCCACAGCAAAAACGCTGGAATATGCTTACGATGATTTTTGTGGCTATAATCTGGCAAAAATGACCAATAACGATTTCTATGCTGATGTATTTAGCAGACAGATGTATAACTATAAAAATGTTTACGATCCAGGTACCCGCTTTATGCGCGGTAAACAAAAGGATGGCAAATGGGTGCCTAATTTTGACCCCATCGAATGGGGTGGTCCGTTTACAGAAGGCAACGCATGGCACTATCAGTGGTCGGTATTTCAAGACGTTCAAGGGCTAATCAATCTGATGAAAGGCGAACAGAATTTCACTGCTAAATTGGATTCTGTATTTACTGAACCCAATAAAGTTAAGGTAGGTACTTATGGTGGCTTAATCCACGAAATGACAGAGATGGTGATGGCCAATCTGGGCCAGTATGCACATGGTAATCAGCCAATACAGCATATGATTTACCTATATAATTATGCAGGTGAACCATGGAAAGCACAATTCCATGCACGAGATGTAATGTATAAACTTTATAATTCTACAGAAAATGGATATCCTGGCGATGAAGATCAGGGCCAAACTTCTTCATGGTATGTATTAAGTGCAATCGGTTTTTATAGCGTTTGTCCGGGTACAGATCAATATGTTATTGGCAGTCCAATGTTCAAAAAAATTACAATTAGTCTGGAAAATGGCAAGAAATTTATCATAGAGGGAAACAACAATAACAAAGAAAACTTTTACATTAGTGCAGCCGCGCTGAATGGAAAAATATATACCAAAAACTATATCACACATAGTGACATTACCAATGGGGGTATATTGAAATTTGAAATGAGTAATAAACCAAATCTGCAAAGAGGCCTTTCTGGTGATGATAAGCCTTTTTCTTTATCAAAATAAAACATGAAACGAAGAATCTTTTTACAAAACACCGGGTTATTGGCAGCCGGACTTATGGTAGACAAAGTATCATTTGCTGCAGCACCAGATTTTCCTGTTGTCAGAGTACCTGAATCAAAAAGACACTTTCAAAGTAAAGCTGTAGAAAGTGCAATAGCTGAATTCAAAAAGAATGTCAAAAACAAGGAATTAGGATGGTTATTTGAAAACTGCTTTCCTAATACTTTAGATACTACGGTAACTTATACAGAACAAAATGGTAAGCCTGATACTTATGTTATCACTGGTGATATTGATGCTATGTGGCTGCGCGATAGTACAGCTCAGGTAACACCTTACTTATCGCTTGTAAAGGATGATAAAAAACTGCACGATATGATTGCGGGTGTAATTAACCATCAGGTAAAATGTATTCATAAAGATCCCTATGCAAATGCATTTTATGGCGATGAAACGAAAGAAGGGGAGTGGAAAACCGATATTACCGACATGAAACCGGGTATTCATGAGCGCAAATGGGAAATTGATTCATTATGTTACCCAATCCGTTTAAGTTATCAATATTGGACGTTAACTAAAGATACAGCACCGTTTGATACAGCCTGGAGAGATGCAATTGCTTTAATTGTGAAGACTTTTAAAGAACAGCAAAGAAAAGACGGTCTGGGACCATATCATTTTCAACGCAAAACATCCTGGGCTACTGACGGCGTACCATTAAGTGGTTACGGATATCCAGTAAAACCAGTTGGGTTAATCTGTTCTTCTTTCCGTCCTAGTGACGATGCAACTATATATAACTTCCTTGTTCCTTCTAATTTCTTTGCGGTTATCAGTTTAAAACAAGCAGCAGAAATATTGAAGGCAGTAAATAAAGATACTGCTCTGGCAAATGAATGTATTGCCTTGGCAACTGAAGTTGAAAATGCATTGCAGAAATATGCGATTGTAACACACCCTGAATTTGGTAAGGTATATGCATTTGAGGTAAATGGATATGGCAGTTTCAATATTATGGACGATGCTAACGTACCTAGTTTACTGGCACTTCCTTATTTAGGTGCGGTAAAACCTAATGATCCCGTATACATCAATACACGCAAACTAATTCTTTCATTAGAAAACCCTTTCTATTTTGAGGGTAAGGCCGGAAAAGGAATTGGAAGCCCACATACGGGATTAGATAAGATCTGGCCAATCAGTGTTGTAATGAGAGGATTAACGAGCAACAATGATGCAGAAATTAAGCAATGTTTGCAAACATTGCAAAGCGGTCATGGTGGTACGGGATTTATGCACGAATCTTTTAATAAAAACGATGCTAAAGATTTTACCAGATCTTGGTTTGCATGGTCGAACACAATTTTTGGCGAGCTGCTTTGGAAAATTTACAAAGAAAAACCTCACCTTTTGGTGTAAATAATGGTCTAAGTAAAAGGGAGTTGTTTTTTCTTAAACAACTCCCTTTTCAATTATACCTAAAGCAGTAGTTTTGATTAGGCGAAATCGCAATTTTCCACTACAAGAGTTGCGGCACCTAAAAGTTCAGATTGTGATGCAAGATTCGAAACTTTTATTTCTGTATGGTCAGCTAATCTGGGGATGCAGAATTCATTTATAGCTTGTTGTATTGGAGCCATTAAAAATTTACCAGCTGCCGCACCCCGACCACTTAAAACTATAAGTTCCGGATTCATAATGTGAATAAGTGTAGCAATCCCCTTTCCTATTAAAAAAGCAGCATCAGAAAGTATAGAGAGTGCTAAAGGATCACCCGCTCTTGCCGCATCCAGAAAATGATCTCCTTGTAACCTCGATTCATCTTTAAATAAATTTTCCATACTGGAACTTATACCATTTGCCATTTCAGATCGTGCCCTTTCAACCAGAACCAATAAAGAGGTATCTACCTCTAAACAGCCTCTTTTGCCGCATGAGCATAATTTGTTACTTTGAGATAAAGGTATGTGGCTAAATTCACCCGCATAACCATTGTGTCCTTTAAAAAGATTTCCATTAATGATCATTCCAAGGCCTATTCCCCAGCCAATATTTATAACCATAATGTCATCGTAGCCTTTCCCAATCCCAAATTTCAATTCCGCGAAGGCAATCAAGCTAGAGTCATTTTCAATAAATACCGGTAAACCAATTGATTTCTTTAGATAATCCTTTAAGCTTTTTTCGTCTGTGGATTTAAGAAAAGTATGATTAACTCCCTGTTCTGCATTCACAAACCCAGGCATTCCAATCCCAACTCCAAGGAGCTGTTCTGAAGGAATTCCAGAAAGTGCTATGTTTGATTTGATGAACTGGACTAATTTGGTTAATGCATCAGTATCTTCCACCAAGTTGAGTGGGAGTGTATAAGTTATATTTTGAGGTTTGTTTAGCAAATCATAAATAACCATGCGTGTTACCAGCTGATCCATAGCCACAGCGATGATATACATTTGTTTTTGCGGATTCAATGAAAAAGTCAAGGGCCTGCGACCACCACTTGAGGGGGCAAGGCCGTGTTCTAGAACATAACCATCTCTTACCAAATCATTCACTGCGCTGGTAATTAGAGGTAAGCTCTTATGACTAAGAGAGCTTAGTTCAGTTAAGGTGAGCATCTTGCTGTAATACAGCTGTTTGATCACTTCTTTTCTTAAGATGTGGTATTTTCTAATTGTTGCAGTCATGATACATGTTTTCCAGAGGCCGGTAGAGCCAAGAGTATGCCAGTTAAAATATTAATGCGCATAAGACTAAGGATAGCCGTTTAATTTATTATTGGGTTATTATTGTTCATAAGTGAACACGCATCGTGCAATTTGGGACAGCTCAATCGTTCCAGCACTTTGCGTTGTCTAAAATAATGAAAATTATTATCTCCAAGGATAATTGTTAGTATATTTATCGCATCCACCAATTAGGGGGCCTAACCAGTTCAATTTACTGTATGATCCACTTTACAAGACGAGCCTTTTTTAACGGAGCTGCGGGCTTACATCGGGCCTCCTACTCACCACCGATACTCTACTCGGGCGGGGTGATATGGTTATTCCATTAAAATAGGTATCTTTAGAATCTTATTAGCGCCTAATAGTGAACGATTTATCTATATTTAACTGGTCCCTCAAAAGAACGTTGCTGAACGTCTCGGATCCTATTGAAAGAGCCAAAATAACGGTATTATTCATTGTTTTTCTGTTAAATTTCCCAAAACTTGCACTATCAGTTACCGATCATTTAATTAGTCATAGCTACGATAAACTTATTGGCGATTCAATTTCATTTCTCGTCTCAATTGTGGTAATTAAACTATTACTCTCCAGACCAGATATTGTAAAAATATTAATACACGTTGCGTTAATAGCAATTACCAGCTATGTCATGAGGCATTTATTTTTTCATAAAATAAGCATTCCAATAATGCAGCATATTTTTATGGCAATGACCTTTAGCTTTTATGGACTTGGTCGCCGGTGGGGTATCCTTTACTGTTCAATATTTACCGTATCGATGTGTTTAGCACTTATTAATCGTGGAAGCGACTTTACGGTTCTTAATAGTCAATATGATAATCATACCATTGCCATACTCATAATAGGAATTAATTTCATTGCCATAGCAGCATCTCACTACTACTTTTATACCGTCCTCTATGGTACACTAAATGAGAAAAAGATACTTAATGAAGAACTACAGCTTACTGTTAAGTCTAAAACAGATTTTCTTTCAACGATGTCACATGAGCTAAGAACGCCCCTGAATTCTGTGATTGGAATGTCAAACGTTTTACTAAATGATAAACCAAATAAAGAGCAAAAAGAAAATCTGGATGTGCTTAAGTTCTCTGCCGAGAGTTTGCTGTCGTTGATAAACAATATTTTAGATTTTAATAAAATAGACTCAGGGAAAATAGAATTGGAATCGATTCCTTTTGATATCTCAACTCTGATTCGAAATGCCTGCGCAGGGTTCGGAGCAAAGGCTGGAGAAAAGAGATTAAATTATCATGTTCAAATAGATACCCAAATTGGAAAGCAACAAGTAATTGGGGACCCAACAAGGCTTGTCCAGATTATCTTTAATCTAGTAAGTAATGCCATTAAGTTTACCCAAAAGGGGATGGTGGAGGTACGTGCCATAATAAGAAGGAAAAATCAGGATGGTATTGTTATTAGGTTTTCAGTTAAAGATACAGGTATGGGCATCAGTCCTGAAAAGCAAAAAATAATTTTCGAACCTTTCTTACAGGCATCAAAAAGTATTACCAGAAATTTTGGAGGTACAGGATTAGGCCTTTCCATTGTAAAGCATTTGTTAGAGCAAATGGGTAGTAAAATAATGATAGATAGTGAGGTGGGTAAAGGAACCCGCTTTTATTTTGATATTAAATATGCAACAACGGAGCTAACTACTACTACAGTTAAAGAAATTAAGCAAAAAGAGGTAAATATTGATCAGCTAAAAATCCTTCTCGCCGAGGATAATGCAATGAATATCTTGTTCATGAAAAAGCTGTTGTCCACCTGGAATGCTCAAATTGTAATCGCTGAAAATGGTGAAGAGGCATTTAGATTAGCTAATGAAAACTATTTCGATGTAATCCTAATGGATTTAAATATGCCTGTGATGGATGGGTATAATGCAACTAAAATGATTAGAGAAATTGCTGATTCCACTAAATCAAATGTTCATATCATTGCACTTACAGCCTCAGCCTCCGATGAGGTAAGAGAGAAAATAGAAGAGTGCAAAATGGATGATTACTTAAGCAAGCCATTTCAGCCCGAGGAATTAAAAGTGAAGTTGCAAATTGTTCAGGAACGTATAGCAAACTTTAATTCCTTATAATAGTCTAATTTCTGCCCTTTTATCTTCATTTCACTTTTTCAACTGTTTTTATCAGTTTTTCCAGAAGCTTAAATATTCCATCTAAAGCATTCTCAGTTGAAGAGTTGGCCATAATGATATAAGCTACATTTTTATCCTTGTTAATCAAAGTATAACAGTAAAATGTACCCGCAGAACCCGCGTGTTCAGATGAATGCTTGTCGGGTTTATTTACATTAAGCCATCCTATAGCATAATCCTTTAATCCATAATGCAGGTAATTATAAGTCTCTGACTTTAAAAGATTATTCTTACCCCTTAATCCCGACAAGTTTAGCTGAACAAATTTAATATAATCGCTGATAGGCATACTGATGTCTCCAGCTGGTTCAATAAGATTTAAATTGTAATCTGTATGAGGAGATAGGGGAGTTAACTTGTTGTTCTCAATCCAATGCCCCCAAGGCTGATTTACATCAGTTCTGTTAGGCCATCCCAATTTATAGTTTAAATGAAGTTTTTTTGAAAGGACTTCATCTAGTAGCCGTTCCCATGTTTTTCCGCTAGCTTTTTCAAGCATGGCAGTGGCAACACTGTAGCCAGCATTAGAATAATTATAGGTTTCATTATTTTTTTCCAGCGCGTCATTATTGATCAGGTATTTTACAAACATTTTACGCTGCTCATCTTTGGTGCCGGTAAATTTGGGTAACGATTGAAACTCTGTCCCGCTGTTATAGGGTTTAATGAACGCTCTGTGCGATAATAAGTCGAGCAACGTGATTTCATAAAATGCAGGGTTAGCATCTTTTTTCCATTCCGGGAATAAAGTGAAAAACTTTGTGGCCCAGCTAATCTTTTTGTTTTCTACCAGATAACCCGCAATAAAACCTGTTATTGCTTTTGTATTTGACCCCAAATGAAAATAATCATCAGTGTTGGCTTTTGTTTCATTATTTTGAACATCAGATCTTCTAAAGCCCAATACGTTTTTCACTAGTACGCTGTCGGCCGTAAAAGCAGCGTAACTTAGCTCGGGTATTTCATTTTTAACCCTTATACTATCAGCAAAATGAGCTAAATCCTGCCCCCTTGACGGGGAAAATAGAAAAAGAAGAATAAAAACTGATAAGATTTGCTTCATTACAGTTCGCTTACTCCGCCAGATCCAATCACGGTTTTTTCTATTGTAGGATTTCCACTGTAATAAACATTACCAGAACCACTAATAAATGCTTTAATGGTGCCATCCGTTTTAATGCTAACAGTACCTGATCCACTAATCCTTGTTGATAGTCTATTGGTTACTAGGGTTTTCCCATTTAAATTTCCTGATCCACTGATGGTAATTTGTGCTGCATCTGTTTTACCGCTTATGTTTAGGTTGCCAGAACCGCTGATGACGCCCGTTAGCTTATCTACATCAATATTGGCTTTTATGCTGCCAGAACCACTTAACGTGGATGTAAATTCTCCACTGGTTAATGCGCCTGATACAATTATGCTTCCATTTCCGCTCATGGTTAAACTTGTGATGTCTTTTGCCGTTACATATGCAGTAATTGTTTTACCTTCATATTTTTTTGCCCAGCTTGTCCAGCTGTTCTTTGGGCGAATTACCAGGATGTTGCCCTTAACTTCACTTATTAATGTAGAAATTGCCTCTGCATCCCCCTCAAATTTTAAGCTTTCGGTACTGCCCATTTTAATCACCACATTAATAGGCCCACCTGCGGCAACACCGGTAAAGTTTTTTACATTTCTTTCGTCAAAAGAAGAGGCATCTATCTTAGCAAAAGGAGGGAAGACTGAATTATTATTTTTAGAAATTGCATTGGACCCAATGGTACAAAATAAGGCGGCAAATAGAAATGTCTTCTTCATCTTTATCTTTTTAAATTTTATATGTCTAATAAACGAATTAATGTCTAAAACCTTGTGTAAAGAGCTAGTTGAATTACGTTGTTCATTGTAGAGGAGTTTAGCCCCTTAGAAGTTTGATTAAGATAGCCAGCTTCAATATCCACCTTTTTACTTAATCTATATCCCGCTGCGGCGTAGGCACGATTTTGATCAAATACATGGCCGTTTAGTTCGTCTTTATTTTGAAGGTTTAGAAACACCTCATTTTGTAAGGCTACAAATGGTCCTTTTTCAAAATCCTGTTGACCTTTTTTTAGTGGCACAATAAATCTTAAAAAATACCTGAAGCGTTGTGAAAAAAGATCATCTGTTCCGTTTCTTTCTATAAAACGTTGCTCTGTTCTAAACCTGTGACTGGTAAGAATTTTGCTGATTTTATGTTTATAAATATATTGCTGCCATATCCTATGCTCAGTCAACTTGTTATCATTGGTGCCGATTAACTGGGTGTGAGTTTCATTTAACAAATAACCTAATGTCACTTCATTTTTATTATTAATATAGTAGGTTAAGCCGGGCCTGAACATGAAATTTCTTAGCTGGTCCCAGTTGTCAGCCGTTCTTAGTTGAACATCAAGATGGGCACCCCATTTATTATTTATTTTAGTAGTGTTCATTAAGAATAACCAACCGCTGTTTTGTTGTATGGTTTGGGCAATACCGGCGGTGCAAAATAGGCTTAATGCAGCGAGTAGAAATAAGGAAAGGCGCATAAAAATATTGTTCTATTTGTGTGTGTTGCTAAAATAGGAACAAAATTTAATATTTATAAAAGCTTATTCTATTAGAGGCTGTTCTTTTAGTTTTCAAAACTATATCCAGACTCTGCTTATCTGATTTTAATTCATCTATTTCGTTATTTAATTTGTAAGGTTTCTAAAATTAATTACTTTTGCCCCACTCTGGTAGTTTTCGAACTATTATTAGCCAAGGGGGATTAGCTCAGCTGGCTAGAGCGCTTGCCTGGCAGGCAAGAGGTCAGCGGTTCGACTCCGCTATTCTCCACCCTTAGAAAGCCTTTCAGTTAATTCTGAGAGGCTTTTTTAATTTAAAGCGAAACCCGTATCAGACCAACTGTAAAGTTATAGACGGATAAGACCTAATGACAAGCTATAGCAGGACGAACTATGTTAAGGATTTTTTATGTGAGTAAGTCCAACCATAAATCCAGTCAAGCTGTATCACCTACTTTTCTGGTACTTTTATTACTTTTTTTCTACTCAGGGCTGGCGCTCTGACTGAAAAGCCTGAAACGCGGTACTGTAGTCTTTATGTAGTTTGAACAAACCGGCAACTACAACCGTGTCTTCCAATGCTAACGATGCTCACTGCCCAATATGCTGAGAAATGCCATGTGCAGCATCTCCTAAAACCCTGCCTTTATACCAATGGGAAAGTCTGGGCACGTCATAAATAGGGAAGGCAATAATCTCGTGACTGAACTTTTTTTACAAAACAGATTTTTGAGGTTTATTACTTGTTGCAGTCCTTTGCTACAATCTTTTATGAAAAATGTCTAATTTGCTTGGAGTGGTGTCCCGTGATCAGGTGGGAGAAAAACATAAAGATTGAAGAAATGTCATAGCACAATGCAAACATTTATAGCCTTAAATTCAACAAATGAGGCCACGTTCTTTTTTTTATTGAGCTAGTTTTGGCTTATTAATTTATCATATATGCAAAAAAAATACATTATCCTCTCTTATTTAATCGTACTGATAACATTGTTTTCGGATGCCAGGGCACAAATGACTTTAGAAAATCCAATTCTTCCAGGATTTTATCCAGATCCGGCAATATGTAAAGTCGGAACGGATTATTATATGGTCACCTCGACTTTTGTTTATTTTCCAGGGATTCCGGTATTTCATAGTAAGGATCTTAAAAGCTGGAAGCAAATTACCAGCGCAATCGATCGGCCGTCACAAATGGATTTTATGGGTCAGCAGGTTTCCAGAGGTTTGTTTGCACCAGCAATAAATTATTATAAAGGGATCTTTTATATTACCTGTACCAATATTGATAAGGGAGGCAATTTTATAATCACAGCTAAAAACCCAGCGGGGCCCTGGAGTGACCCAATTTACCTTAAAGAGGTGAGGGGGATTGACCCTTCTTTATATTTTGAAGATGACAAGGTCTTTATCATATACAACAGCGATCCCCCTGAATATAAGTCATTGTACAGCGGGCACAGAACGGTGAAGATCTACGAACTGGATCTTGCTACTTTGAAACCCCTGGGAAGTGAAAGAATCTTGGTAAATGGTGGCGTTGACATCAGTAAAAAACCAGTTTGGATCGAAGCCCCCCACATCTACAAAAGAAACGGATACTATTATTTAATGGCTGCGGAAGGCGGAACCAGTGTGAACCATTCAGAGGTAATTTTCAGGAGTAAAGATGTCCGGGGTCCTTTCATACCCTATGAAAAGAATCCTATTTTGACTCAAAGGCATCTGGATCCTAAGCGGAAAAATCCTATATCATCAGTTGGTCATGCAGATTTGGTAGAAGGACCAGATGGGAATACCTACGCTGTTTTTTTAGGCGTGCGTCCCTATGAAGGAGACTTTTATAATACTGGCCGGGAAACGTTTATAGCCCCTGTAAAATGGATAGCCGATTGGCCAATTATAAATCCAGACCATGAAGAAGTGCAATATGAATATAAAGTGAACTGGAAAGAAGATAAGCAAAACAATCAATTGCCGGTTACCGGAAACTTTAACTTTAGAGTTCCATTTAAAGATACCCTTAATACCGAGTTTTTATTTTTACGAACACACAATCCCTCATGGTATAATTTTAAAGAAAATAAAAATGCACTTACGATTAAGCTGCTTCCTCAGACAATTTTAGAAAAAGGAAATCCTGCTTTTATTGGAAGAAGACAGCAACACTTGTCAAGTTCGGCCTCAACCGAAATGAATTTTTCCACTAAACTGGCCAATGAAAAAGCTGGAATAGTGATTTTTCAAAATGAAAACCACTTCTACTTTATGTGCAAATCCCACGATAATGGTAAAGATGTAATTCAATTGTTCAAAGGTAATCCCACCACTGATAAAATGGATTTGTTAAAGCAGGTTGCCCTACCGTCTTTTCAAAAGACTGCATATTTTAAAGTGAATTCCGAACGCGATGTTTACTCGTTTTGGTATGCTTTGAAAGAAAATGAATGGAAACCCTTAGCCGATAAAATTGACGGTAAGTATTTAAGTACGGCCGTTGCAAAGGGCTTTGTTGGTGTATTATATGGTATGTATGCTACAGCTGATGGGCAAATCACCGACAATAAGGCCATCTATAAGTGGTTTGACTATAGCGGGAATGACAGTACCTTTAAAAAGTAGCTAATTGATTAGGAACCTTAAATATGGATTTATAAAAACAACTATGGCTTTATTTAAGCATCCATCGACAGAAAATGATTAGCCGTTTTCTGGTAGACTACAAAAACTCGCAGAGAGACCTCAATAGCCATTGGCACCTATTTTAAATCACATGAAAATATATAAATTAAAGACAGAGACACTGGCATTGGTCCTCCTTATTCTGGGAGTCTCGATAAGTTGCGGGACATTTGGTCAAAAGCCTTTGACTATTAAAGGACTTAGGGATTACTACAAAGATTACTTTCCTATCGGTGTTGCTGTGAGCCGCAAAACTCTATCGGGCGATGAAGCGAAACTTCTTTTACAAGAATTTAACAGCATCACCCCAGAGAATGCGATGAAAATGGAAGCCATACATCCTCATGAGGATTTTTATTTCTGGCGTGATGCAGATTCCATAGTCAACTTTGCTCAAAATCACGGGCTAAAGATTCGCGGACATAATTTATGCTGGCATGAGCAAGTTGCCGATTGGATGTTTAAGGACAAAGAGGGTCATCTTGTTACAAAGGATGTGCTCCTTAAGCGCCTTAAAGAGCACATCACTACAGTGGTGAAAAGATATAAGGGAAAGATTTACGCATGGGATGTTGTCAATGAAGCAATAGGCGATGCTGATGACGAGTTTATCAGAAATTCCCTGTGGTATAAGATATGTGGTGAAGAATATATAACAAAGGCATTTGAATATGCTCATGCTGCTGATCCGGATGCTTTACTTTTTTACAATGACTACAATACAGAGCGACCGGTTAAACGCGATAAAATTTATCGGCTGCTCAAAAAGCTGATTGCGCAAAAAGTTCCTATTCATGGGGTAGGGTTGCAAGCCCACTGGTCAATTTTTGAGCCATCTGAAAAAGAATTGCGTGAGGCAATTGAATTGTATTCATCTTTAGGTTTACAAATCCATTTTACAGAACTCGACATGTCAATTTATCCATGGGAAAAACATAAAAGACAAAAAAGGGAGGGAGAAACTGAGTATTTGACCCCAGAGCTGGAACAAAAACAAGCTGATCAGTACGCCAAAATTTTCCGAATCTTTAGGGAATACAAGAAGCACATTACCAGTGTGACGTTCTKGAATGTTTCAGACCGGTACAGTTGGCTTGACTATTATCCGGTACAGGGTAGGAAGAACTATCCCTTATTATTTGATCAGAAACTTCAACGAAAAAAAGCCTACGCTGAAGTTATAAACTTTAAATGATTCAATTTCCAGCGCACTATTTTAAACTTTTGTAGCCAAAAAAAAGACATTTGTTGCCATTGGATGTCTATATTGTTGTTACTTTCGTTAACGAAACCAAATATACCACTTGTAACCATTTCCGCTGAAGGATAAATATCAATCGGAATTATAGCGCTTAACAGTTATTTAATTTGGAGCGGATCCAAATTTATGCTGTCTGGTATACTTATTTAAATAAATTTAGGTAACCAAAGACCATGTTGAACCAGGCTATTTTTAAGAAATTTTGTTTTTGTTTCTTCTTTTTGCTTTTGACATTCTCAGCAGGATATGCACAACGGCAAAAAGTGAACTTTACTGCATTGAAAACAAAAGATGGACTCTCATCCAATATGGTCAATGCAATTTTAAAAGACCGATACGGATTGATGTGGTTTGCGACCGAGGACGGATTGAATAAATTTGATGGGACCAACTTCATTGTTTACAAATATAAGTCTGATGATTCCTCTGGAATACAAGCAAATGATGTCCGGGCATTGCATGAAGACAAATCAGGAAACCTATGGATCGGAAGTTCCGGAGGTTCCCTGAGTTTATATGACAGGAAGAAAAATTCCTTTATCACTTTTCCAGCAAATACACCTGAAGGCCTGAGTCACGACAATGTACGTGCAATTTATAGCGATTATAAGGGGAAAGTATGGGTCGCTAGTTATGGTGGTTTAGATGTTCTTGATCCAAAGACTAAAAAAGTTACGAAGTTAGCGATCAACCCCCGCCTCCGGCAACCAGTTCCTTCTATCGTGCTCAACTGTCTTTATGAAGACAGTAAACACAGAATGTGGATCGGATCTGACAATGGACTTTATTTATACGAAAGACAAAGTAACTCATTTAAATATTTTAAAAACGACACTTCGGATTCTTCAAGTCTAAGTGACAACTATGTGTCGTCGATTACAGAAGATCCCACCGGAAATTTATGGTTTGCCACAAAAAATGGCCTCAGCCGTCTACAACCAGACGGAAAAGGATTTAAAAACTTCAGACATAACAGCAAGGATGTAAATACATTAAGCAATAATATTGTGATGAGTCTAGCGGCGAACAGTACTGGTCAGCTTTGGGTTGGGACGGATGATGGTTTAAGTATTCTCGATATCAAAACTGGGATTTTTAAAAGGTACAATGCAGATTCCAGGGATATATACAGCCTTACCGGGAGGTCAATAAATTGCATTTATATAGACAATCAAGGTATTTACTGGCTGGGACCATACCGGGGAGGGGTCAATAAATACGATACCAATCTTAATCTTTTTCAATTAAAACAAAGTAATATTTTCAATTTGAAGGGATTAAATGCTTCTATCGTTACTTCATTTGCTGAATATAACAATGACGAGATTTTTGTTGGAACAGATGGTGGGGGACTTAATTTGTTCAATCGAAAAACCGAACTATTTAGAAGGTTTAATTTTCCTTTGTTAAACGGGGCTACCCTAAGCAATATTTCGATCATGAACATGGAAATAACCAGGTCTAAGCAATTGTATCTCGCAACCTATGCAAGTGGCCTGGTGATCATGGATTTAAAAACCGGAAAATTTCAGCAGATTACCCATCATGATCGTCCGGATGCACTGAATTCAAATGATATATTTTGTGTTAAGGAAGATCAGAAAGGCAAAATCTGGGTGGGCACGAACGGCGGGGGGGTTAATGTGATAGGTGCCGACCACGAAGTGCTGGTGAAATATTGTAATAATCCGAGAGCCATAAATGAGCACGATTATCCCGGAAATAACTTTATCAGGTTTATTGAAGAAGATAACAGTGGCCAGATCTGGATTGGCTCTTATGGCTCTGGAATTGCCGTATATAATCCTGACAGCAACAAATTTGTTGTTCATAATAAGGCAAATAGTAAGCTTCCCAATGACCTTACTTTGTCTGTAATGAAAGATCGCCTGGGGAATATCTGGGTTGGAACTTTTAGCGGTGGCCTGAGCTTATTTGATCGTAGTAAGAATCAATTTATCACTTTCTCTGAAAAGGATGGATTGAACAATGCAACTGTTTATGCAATAGTGGAGGATAAGCAGGGACGAATATGGGTCAGCACAAATAAAGGAATTAGCAGCTTTGACCGTAAAACGAATAAATTCACCAACTACACCATTTACAATGGTGTACAGAACAATAATTTTGTATTGGGAGCAGGCTTCATTTCTTCTGACGGGGATATTTATTTTGGAGGTGCCGATGGCTTTAATTATTTTAACCCCCAGTATTTTAAGAAAAATAAAAACGTGCCGTCAGTCCTTTTTACGGATCTGAAAGTAGCCAATGCCTCAGTTGTAGCCTCAGCAGATGGTCCGATTAGGGAGCATATTTCAGTTGTAAAGGATATTTATCTGGATTATAAGCAAAATTTTACCCTTAGCTATGTAAGTTTAAACTACACCGCGCCTGAGCAGAACAGATATTTGTACCGCTTAGAGGGTTTTGACAATGAATGGGTCGATGGGGGGACTTCTAAATCTGCTTCTTATACTAATCTTGATCCGGGTGAATATGTCTTTCATGTAAAAGCCAGTAATAACGATGGGCTTTGGAACGCTGGCGAAACCGCAATAAAAATACATGTACTGCCACCATTCTGGCGCACCGTGTATGCATATGTTTTGTACTTCTGCTTGGCTGTAGGCACTCTTCTTTATATCAGGCACAGGGGAATTC
>NZ_JBFTNT010000023.1:0-35571 GCF_056397585.1 Pedobacter sp. 05L430
CCCTTAACCAGAAAATTGAGCAAAGCTACGGATCAATTTCTGATCTATACAGTCAAATTCCTTTATTTAACGGTGCCAAAAATCTGCTTCAAAATGCTTCGAATACGCTAAATACAGTTACGGTTGATGCTCAACTACTAAAAAAATCGGGATACAACTATTTCTACTTAAATGGGGGAGGTAACATTAAACAAACACAAACCTTTACTAATCTTTATAGGGTAGATAATTTTAATCAAACCCTTCTTGGAGAAGATTTTCAAAATGATGTTGTTACGGATAGTCGGTTACTTTATCTAGCGGCGAAATATACTTTCGATAACAAAATTATCAAAGTGCAGGGTTTATTAAGGGGAAACATAAAACATATTAGTGTGTATGAGCAGGATAGCACCTACTTTTACTTACAGCCAGAACTCAACATCACTGCTAAATTAAGTGATTATCAGCAGCTGTCCTTAAATTACAAAATTCAGAATACCTCCACGGATGATTTTGATTATTACAAAAACAGTTTGGTAACAGATGTTAGGAATATCAATACAGGTTTAGATCGTATATATTACTTTAACAGCCATATCATACGGGCATACTATAACAACAGATCTTTTTCTGATAAATATTTTTCATTTCAGTTATCGGGCAATGCAAGCTATAGCGCATCAGGTTTTCTTACCGCTAATTATTTTGATAATACCTTGTTTTACACGCAACTGGATTTTTATAAGGGGATAAAAAAATTAGGAGGAAATGCTGTTTTTCAAAAATTTATCCCGGTTATTTCTACAGATTTCACCTTAAATTTTGGTCGATCCAAAACCAATTATTACGCATCAATTAGCAATCAAATAAATAATTATACTAATTTCAATAACGCATTTGATTTTAAGCTATCTACGGGCTTTAAATTTCCATTGAACTTTTCAGGACAATTTCAATATATCAAAGATGCCACTTATTTAGCCGATAATAGGATAAACAATAACATTGTCCGTAAATATTCTGCTGCTTCAAGGATTAAATTTGGTGGTGGTTTAACACAACTGGTTTCTTTTGACCTATATCAGCTTAACAAAACGAATTATCATATATTGAATTCGGAGCTCATATATCAGCCTAAAAACACACGCTTAAAATACAGCATTATAGGTAAAAACCTTTTTGATGTAAAAACACTAGTTAATAATTATGTCAGCAATGTTGTAAAATCTACTAGTAGTGCCTCGTTGTTGGGCAGGTACGTAATGTTTAATCTTTCATTGGCCATTGGCCAATAGTGTAGCAGTAATGTTCTATGATTTCGGTATTGCAGACTTCTATCCCTAGCTACTAGCCTAGAAAGTCTGGAGGATAGGTTTTCTGATTATATTTTAGGTCTATTTCTTTTAAAAATTCTCTTCGCTTGTCGTTTAATTCAGGAACTGGCAGAATCTGACCCGGCAATACAGGTACGCCTATTTCCTTAAATAGATTTTCCAGTCCTGCCGGTACCACCGTGCAGAGTAAGCGTGCATGGTTTTCAGAGATGTTTTTAAAACAGTGTACCGCCCCACCAAAGGGTATATTTACAAAGCCATCTTTACCAACAGTTTGCTTACCTGCTTCTGTTTTAAATTCCACTTCTCCTTCCAGAACGTGGAACATTTCCTGAGTTTCGGGATGGGAGTGGGGTGGTGGGCCTCCACCTGGAGGAACAGTCATTTCAATAACAGCATAGTTGCCATTGGTCTGATCTCCGGAGATTACAATTCTGTAATTGCCACCAGCTATCGCTAATGTTTCTCCTTCATCGCTACTGATAATCTTTACATTAGAATCCATATTATCTTCGATTTCCACTAAACATTTGATTAAAGTTAAAAAATGTTTTACGCACTACCAGGTGGCAATCAACTAAATTGAGGATACTTATCTCGACCGCTTTTTGTTCCCTTTGTTATACCACATTAAAAAGCCTGTGATGGGCATGCCGGCACAGATTAATGAAACAAAGAAAGCAAGTAGCTTGGTTGGGATGCCCGCATAGGCTCCGGTATGAATGTCGTAATTCATACTTCTGAATTTCTCACCACCCTTTACGTCCTGATCGCCGTACTTCATTAACAGTTTGCCGTTGTTACGGTCAAAATAATACCATTCGAACAGGTGTGTACGATTTTTGGCAAGCCGTACCTGAACATCCATTGGATCTGTATTCTTTTCGCGGAAGCGGATCGATAGTATATCTGCTTGAGGATGCAATTGGAAAAGATGAGTAATAGCGCTATCTGTTGACTGAGGATGGTAGGTCTCGTTGGGCGTAGATAATGGAATAATGCGCTTTTCAGCAGCTTTTCCGCCATTGGCCAGGAACTGAACAGACTGATCAGCCCAGGGAAAAGCGAAGACCAAACCTGTTACACAGATCAGAATCGCTGGAATCAGGATATAAAAGCCCGATACATTGTGTAAATCATAAATTCGTCGCTTTATTCCTACATTACGCTTAATTACAAGCCCTTTTTTGAAGGCTTTTGTCTTCCATTTCCGAGGAAACCACAGAATCAGACCGCTCAACAATAAAACAAAAAAGCATAGCGCCGAAATTCCTGTTACCATGCCGCCAACTGAGTCACCCAATAGTAGGTTCATGTGCAGGTTCAACACCAGTTGAAAGAATTCATTTCGCGTGTCTTCCACGTATACTACTTTTCCATTGTAGGGGTTCACATAAACCCTGTAATAATATTTGTAGTAGTTCCAGTGTCCGATGGCTTTCTTATCCGTTAGCGATGCACGAAATATCCAGGTGTGGCCTTTAGCAGGATAGATCTCACTGCGGGTAATCTTAACATCCGGCCCAAGCGCTTTTTGCGCCTGATTGCGCAGCTCACTGAAATTTAAAAAGTTGCGATTCCCCTCAGCTTCTACATAATATCGCTTATGATAAAAGTATTCTTTTAGTTCATCCGAAAAGACATTTATACAACCAGTTATACTAACAATCAAAACAACCAGGCCTGTAATCAGACCAAGCCATTTATGCAGCCAGAAAAAGAGTTTCCGCAGCATTATTAAAAGTTATAAGAAAGATTCAGACTCATGGTTGCGCCGTTGCCACGTACATATTCTGCATCAATGGCGCGGTACTGGCTTACTACCGGGTAATATGAACTATTCAGCAAATTTTCTACACCTAGTCCGGCTGACCACTTACTGTTAAATCTGTAGCCGGCCGACAGGTTGAAAAGACTTACCGGTTTAACCGGACCTTCACTGTTGGCATACAAACCATTAGCGCGTACATCAAAACGATCACGACCCTCGGTATATACCCAATATAGTTTCACATCAAGCGAACTCAACGGACGGTAGCCCAGGTAAGCAGTTGCTTTAGGTGGCGCAATGCGTAAACCATTCATATATACTTTTGTGCCGCCTGTTTGTTCTGCTTTTCCTTCTACATAAGAGTAGCTGCCTCCCGCTGTCCATTTCTGACTAAAGTATACATCAGCCGAAATTTCGTAGCCATGGATTCTTTCCGGTTCGCGCTGAGGTACAAGGTATCCTCCAACATCAACAAGGTTAGCCCCCAATTTAGAAGTACTTATATAATAAGATGCGGTTAAATTAACAATGCCTAGCCTGCTGCTGAAACCCGTCTCGTAATTATTGGTAATAATAGGATCTGTGGCAATGCTTTCCAGCGTATTGCTGGTTGCACTTCTTAAGATACGACCCAGCTCGTTGATTGCAAAGCCTTGAGAGAAACTTACAAAAGGATTAAAGATATCATATTTGTTGTATCTTAAACCAGCATTGAAAGTAGTGCTATGATAAGGAATCTTACCCCCGGTAACAGCAATACTGCCTTCGCCGTTAGGCCCTCTGGCAATAGTGCTGAAATCCTGTACTTTAACACGGGCATTTTCATAACGAACTCCGGCTTTCAAAACAAAATTGGTCATTATGTCCATCTTCATCTGGGCATATGGTGCAAGATTAAGCATGTTCATGTCCGGAATGTATACCCTGCCATCGGTAAGAACCTGATTGGTTCTGTCGCTTAACAGATCGAGTCCGTAAGTCAGTTCTCCATCGCCAAAAGCGCCCATTTTCCATGGGGTGTTCAATGTTAGGCGAACACCTTTTTTGAACGACTGTATTTTGGTTTGTCCCGGGCCGTACCAGGCCGTTGCTTTCTCCACATATCTGTTCATAGATATAAAGCTATTGTAATAAGCCGAAACATCAAGAGAACTGGCTAAAGGCAGCGCATCATTATGATAGGAAACCAAGGCATTGTGGTTGTACGGTGTACCTGCGGCTTCTCCGGGATCATCTCCTTTTTTACCTACCGAAGGGTTTTCGCCGTATTTGCCCGTTACGTTGATGTAATCGCTGCTTTGTACACTTCTAAACAGGTTATATGAAGCAATAATTTCACTATGCTCATTTGGTTTGTACGCAAGTTTAACAAAGGTATTATAAAGTGAATTCTCACCAAGTCCATCAGGCTGGGCATTCACGTTCCCTTTAGCATCCTTTAACACCCCGGTATAATTATATGTGCCATTAACCACATAGGAAAACTTATTTATCGTTCCTGAAAAAGTTTGCGAAAATCGGTATCCCGTTGTGTTTGACGGATGTGCCAGGTTACCATTTAATCCCACACTGCTGGTACCGCTAAACGTTTTATTAGCAGTGGGTTTTTTTGTGATAAAGTTAATAATACCACCTGCAGATCCATTACCATAAATAGAAGTTGCACCCTTAATGACCTCAACACGTTCAATAGCTGCCGGGTCAAGTGTACGGATATCACGACTTCCGTTCATAAGTGGCGTAGATTGGGGAATACCGTCAATCAGTACCAATACCTGACGGCCACGTAGGGTCTGTCCTGAATTGGTGGCCTTATTACTGGAAGTTCCCAATCCCGGTACGGTATTTCCAAGGATGGCGGTAACTGAAGGATTAACGTTCAACTGTTCCTTTACATCCCTTGCGGTAAGAATGGTAACTGAGGAGGGAACATCTTTCAGGCTTTCTGGTTTTCTACCAGCAGTAACAACCACTTCAGAAAGGGCATTTCCTGTTTCAAGCACAAAAGAAACTTCGGTGGTGGTATCAGCAATAAGCGTTACCTCTTTGACTAAAGTCTGATAGCCGACCAGGCTGACACTAATGCGGTGAGCACCGGCAGATAGATCCTTGATCAGGAATCTGCCGAGTTTATCTGTCGGAATGCTTTTGCCGCCACTCACGGTAACAGTTGCATATTTCAGCGGTTGGCCCTCAGTGTCATTGACTATGCCTGATAGCGAAGCCTTTGAATTGCCGTTTTGCGCAAATGAGATAAAAGGGGTTGCAATAAGAAGCAAGACTGATAAAATCAGTAATAATTTATATGTTAATAAAGAAGATAAGTTTTCTGCATGCGTTTTGATTTGGGAATCTGGCATATAATTATTCGTGTAAAGATTAAAACTGCCGCAAAGGTATTCTTATTTAGATTTAATACAAACAGCTTTTAACGAAAAATCATTTTGTTTTGATTTTCTTTTTTTGGTCTGCTCCGGGGAATGGAATAATGAAAATATGAGTAACTTTAGTTATGCAGCTTTCTCCATTCAGAAAATTCTATACGATTTCGGCTTTACTAAGCCTTGTCGTTGTTAATAATGCTTGTTCACAAAGTGTGGAAACCAAGTATTTCAAAGATGTTACCTTAACTCAATTGCCCATAGATGCAGAAGCACATGCTTTGGATGTGGTTTTGGCTGATGTGAATAAAGATGGTCATTTGGATGCTATACTAGCGTTGGAAAATTTGCCTAACCGATTGTATATAAACGATGGTACAGGAAAATTTACCTGGAATAAAGGTGTTTTTGCAGAAAAATCGCACGATACAGAACACGTACGTGCAGGAGATTTTGATAAAGATGGGAATCTGGATGTCATCTTCGTTGCCGAAGATGATCAAAATCATGAGTTCTATTTAGGAAATGGAGATGGAACTTTTAGAAATGTGAGTGAGAGACTGCCTGCAAAAAGTGAAGCGAATGGACTGGATATTGGAGACGTAAACGGCGATGGTTTATTGGATGTTGTTGTTGGAAACACCGGACCTACACCTCAGAATTTCTTGTGGCTAAATAATCCGGATAAGCCTGGGCACTTTATTGATTATACAAAAGAAGGATTGCCTGCACTCAGATGGGAAACACAATCTGTTAAGCTGACTGATTTAAACGGCGATGGGCATCTGGATTTAATTGCAGGGAATGAGGTTCCTCCTAATCGTTTATTATTTAATGATGGAAAAGGACGTTTCACCCAACAAGCAGAAAAGCTGGAGCTTCTGGTTCCTTTGCATACAAGAGAAGTTTTAGTATTTGATGCAAATGGAGATAAACACCCCGATATTCTATTTCTTAACCTAACAAGCAATGGGGGTGCATTTGAGAAAGATCCTACTGCCCGTTTGCTGATTAATGATGGTAAAGGAAATTTTAAAGATGAAACGGCAAAAAGGATTCCAAAGCAGCAATACTCTACTTATGCAGGGGCAATTTTTGACTTCAACCATGATGGTCACCCAGACATTATCTTAAGCGCACTCAAGATTCCTCCTTTTCAGCCGATGCAGGTTCAGGCATTGCAAAATGATGGTAAAGGGAATTTTAAGTTAGTGACCAACGAGGTTATTCCGGAATCTACTGTAGGCAGAAGCTGGGGTATAGCTATTGGTGATGTAAACAAAGATGGTAAACCGGACCTTTTTATTGGTCAATGGGGAACGCAAGCCAGATTGCTCTTGGGGAAATAAGGGCAGAGGATCGGCCTGAAAATAGAACTAGTTGATTCTAGTCAGAACCAAGATCACTTATGTTTTTTGATATTATCGTTTTATCAGCTTTTGATTTAGCTAGTTTTAAAGCATTTTGAAAATGGAACCGTGCCTTAGAGTTGTCAATTCCCGTATATAAATTACCCAGAAGAGCATGATATAAATGATTATCGTTCAGGTTTAGTTTCTCAGCCTCTATAATTGCTTCGTTCTTACCATTGGCTTTGGATAAGGCGTAGGTTCTGTTCAGTGCTGCAATTGGCGAGTATTCTAATTGAAGCAGCTTATTGTAAAGTTGCAAAATGCTTTCCCACTTTTCTGCCGAGTCTTGTTTATGGGTATGCCAATAGGCGATACCTGCTTCAAGATGGTACTTTGAAAGTTTATCCCCTACGGAGGCTTGATTTAAAAAGCATTCCCCCTGGGTAATGAGTTCTTCGTTCCAAAGGTTTTCATTTTGATTCTGATAAAGGATAGTTTCCCCGTTTACATTTACTCTTGCTTCAAAGCGGGACGCATGAAAGCACATTAGAGAAATTAGTGCATTTACTGCCGGTTTGTTTGTTGTTTTGTTTTCAAGTAGCAAATTAGTTAAACGCATGGCTTCCAGGCAAACCTCTTTTCTTAAGGTTACATCTTTTCCGGCCGAATAATAACCTTCATTAAAAAGAAGGTATAAAGTTCTTAGAACCATTTCTAATCTGCCTTCAATTGCGCCCTGATTAGGAAATTCGATTTTAACCTGTTCCATCCTAAGTTTTTCTTTAGCCCGAAACAGTCGCTTGTTAATAACCTCTTTGTTGGTTAAAAAGGCATTTGCTATTTCATCAATTCCAAAACCACAGAGCACGCGGAGAGATAAACTTATCTGTGCTTCAGAAGAAATAGAAGGGTGGCAAACTGCAAACATCATTTGTAACTGGCAATCTGAAATGTTTTGTTCCGACAGATCAATTTCAAATTCCTGAATTTCGGAGCTATTGTTTTGGAGGTGCGGCGTAATCTTCTGATCAAACAGCGTATTCCTTTTCAAATAATCTTTAGCCTTGTTTTTTGCTACAGTATAGAGCCAGGCAACGGGGTTTTCTGGCAAACCTTTAATCCCCCAGGTTTCAGATGCCATCAAAAAAGTATCGCTTGAAATATCCTCTGCAATTTCTATATGTTCCAGACCAAATATTTTAGTTAGTACAGCAGTTAATTTCCTGTATTCTGTTCTAAATAAATGCGGTATTAATTCTTCTGTTTGTTCCATAATAAAACTGATAGGTTAGATGCGCGAAAATGATAAGCCTTTGCAAATTACAAAGGCTTATCATTTTTTTAAACTAATCGTAGGATTATCGCTTACATAGGGTTAATTGCTCTAACCTCTACACTTCCGCCATTTTTAAAGATAGGGCAGCCTTTTGCCATTTCTGTAGCTTCTTCCAGTGATTCTGCTCTGACAAGCGTGTAGCCTCCAATTGCTTCTTTAATCTCCATAAATGGGCCGTCGGTAATTACATTTCCTGGTTTTACAGTATTACCTTCGGATCCCAGGCGATTACCTCGGTCAACCAGTTTGTTTTGTGCAGCAATACCGCCTATCCAATCCATCCATTTTTTAGTCTCGGCCTGCATTTCTTCAGGAGAACCTTTAGGTACAGCCTGATAATCATTTCTAAATACAAATAAGAACTCTTTCATTTTGCTTAAGTTTTAATGGTTAAAAACAGATGACGATTGTAATTTCTGAAATTGGACATCATCATGCAATTTCTTTATTTTTTAGGTAATCTTTTTGTGAATAATTCCATCTTTAGATAACTTAACATAAATTTAGTACAAAATGAAACTACTCCTGCCAGGGAGAACACAACCGAACAAATGAACCTAATATTATGACTAAAATTACAATTCCAAATTTAACAGATCGAAGATCATTTCTAAAGAAATCGGGTCTGGTACTTGTAGGAAGTACATTAGCTTATCAATCAGGCTTTGCTTCTCCATTGTTTTCTTCAGCAAAGTCTAAGCTTAAAGTAGGTCTAATAGGCTGCGGTGGTCGCGGTACAGGTGCTGCAGCGCAAGCATTGCAGGCAGATCCGGATGTTATAATTACAGCATTGGCTGATGTTTTTGAGGATAGATTGGAAGGCGCGTATGCGGCCCTTGTAGAAATTGGAGGTGATAGGGTTAAAGTAAACAAAAAGAATAAATTTATTGGGTTTGATGCTTATCAAAAGCTAATAGATTCTGGGGTAGATGTAGTTTTACTTACAACACCTCCAGCATTTAGACCTGACCATTTAACCGCTGCAATAAACGCAGATAAACATGTTTTTTGTGAAAAGCCCGTTGCGGTTGATGTGCCCGGGATACGTAAGGTTTTAGATGCGGCAAAAAAAGCCCGGGAGAAAAACCTTTCACTGGTGTCTGGTTTTTGTTTCCGTTACGATCTGCCAAGCAGGGCTACTTTCGGAAGGATTTTAAATGGAGATGTTGGCGACATCAGAACCGTTTCTACATTCAGGAATGGGGCGGGAAATTGGTCAAACCCTCGTCAGCCGGATTGGACCGATCTCACCTATAAAATGCGTAACTGGCATTACCACAGCTGGCTTTCGGGCGATTTTATAACAGAACAGGCAGTTCATAGCCTTGACCTGATGTCGTGGGCAATGGGCGGAAAAATGCCGGTTAGTGCGACAGGGACAGGTGGCAGACAAGTTCGTGTGGATGAAATCTTTGGTAATATATATGACCATTTTGCAATCGAGTATGAGTATGCTAACGGAGTTAAGGGATACCATTTTTGCAGGCAGCAGGAGGGAACATCGCATCGCAACAGCGTAGACGTTTTAGGCTCAGATGGAAATGCAGTTATTAATGTTGGCAGCAAATACGAAATAACCGGGAAAAACAAATGGATTTATAACGGAGAGAAAAACAATATGTACCAAACTCAACATAATGAACTTTTTGCTGGTATAAGAAGTGGAAATCCAATAAACCAGGGCGAAGAAATGGCAAACAGCACTCTGTTGGCGATTTGGGGACGTATGGTTGCATATAGTGGCCAAACGCTGACATTAGAACAGGTCATGAAATCAACCGAAACGCTAGGCCCAAAAATAGAGGATTATCATTGGGATCTTAAATGGGAAGACCATCCGGTAGCTTTGCCTGGTATCACCAAAGTAATTTAACCAACCTAAAACGATAGATATGAAAATATTAAGTGGGATAGGTATGGCCTTTCTGTTTCTTTTACTTTGCAAACCATCATTATATGCACAAGCAAAATCTATTAAATTTGGGACTGAGTTAAAATTTGAGCAAACAACCAGTGGTGATAAAGCTAAGGGGCAGTCGATTAACTGGATAAATGTAAATACGGATCCTGATACCTGGAGGGTAGATAAAGATCTGCTCATTTGCAAAGGCAAGCCCATTGGCGTTATGCGCTCAGAAAAGCTATATGAGAATTTTATACTACAGGTTGAGTGGAAGCACATGGAAGCTGGCGGAAATTCGGGAGTATTTGTATGGAGTGATGCAAAACCGGGAGCRGAAAATCGACTGCCTGGTGGCGTAGAAGTGCAGATGCTTGAACTTGACTGGGTAAACCAGAATATTACTAATGGTGAAAAGCCACCTATTGCATATGTTCATGGCGAACTTTTTGGGGTTGGGGGTGTACAAACAGTTCCGGATAATCCAAGGGGCGAACGCAGTAAATCTGTAGAGAATCGTTGCAAAGGAAAAGGCGAATGGAATAGTTATACAGTTGTTTGTGTGGATGGAACCATCAAATTATCGGTAAATGGCAAGTTTGTAAATGGGATAAGTAAATCAACCGTAAAGAAGGGGTACCTGTGTTTAGAATCTGAGGGTGCTGAGATTCATTTTCGTAACTTAAAAATAACTGAATTATAATTGATATTGGGTTATAGTATTGAAAAAAAATCCCAATTTCGTAAGTTGAAAATGAAAAATTCAGATACTCAGGGTCCAAAACAGAAAACGAAGCAGGGTCAAAGCATTTTTAGTTTGCTTAAACCGTATTCAGGCCTGATTATGCTGCTCATCTTGTTTGCATTGCTCAGCAATGGTCTCAACCTTTGGATACCAAAACTTATTGGTAGCGGTATAGATGCATACAGTGCAGGCAAATTTTCATATAAAACCATTGCTACTGAATTTATAGTTGTAGTGCTCATTATCTTTCTATTTAGTTTCCTGCAAAGTTTAATGCAAACCTATGCCTCAGAAAAGGTAGCAAGGGACTTAAGAACCCGGTTAGCCGATAAAATATCCCGACAAAGCTTTGCTTATATACAAACCACGAACCCATCCCGTTTACTTACTAATCTTACTTCCGATGTAGATTCTATAAAATTGTTTGTATCGCAGGCCATTGTTTCTATCGTATCCTCCTTGTTCATCATTATTGGCGCAAGTATCTTACTGCTTAGCATCAACTGGAAACTTGGCTTAATTGTCATGGCCATCATTCCAATTATTGGAGGTACGTTTTTTATTGTATTGGGTAAAGTACGGGTGCTATTCAAAAAAAGCAGGGAAGTAATAGACTGGTTAAATAAAGTAATTAATGAAAGTATCCTTGGGGCTATGTTAATTCGCGTAATTAATTCGCAGCAACTGGAATATGATAAGTTTTTTGAGGCGAGTAATAAGGCCAAAGATATTGGACTTTCAATTCTGAGGTTATTTGCCTGGCTAATCCCCATAATTGTATTTACAGCAAATATGGCGGGTTTAATGATTCTGGTTCTGGGTGGACATTATGTAATTAACGGCAGAATGAGCTTGGGTGATTTTGCTGCTTTTAACAGTTATCTGGCACTGCTAATTTTCCCGATTCTTATCATAGGTTTTATGAGTAATGTAATTGCTCAGGCTACTGCTTCATACGGCAGGATCAGCGAAATGCTGGAAAGACCAGATACTATTGAAACAGGTCAGCTGGCAGCTAATTTAACCGGAGCTATAGAAATGAAGGATGTAAATGTTAATTACGGTGAAAAGCCTGTATTAAAGCATATCGATTTCTCTGTACGACCAGGATCAAGGACTGCGGTAATTGGACCAACAGCAGCAGGTAAAACACAACTGCTCTATTTGCTTAGTGGTTTAATTAAGCCAGATAGCGGTGTATTAACATTCAACGGACATCAAATAGATGAATATAAAAGTGAATCTTTTTACCAAAAGTTAGGCTTTGTTTTTCAGGATAGTATCCTGTTCAATATGAGCATCCGCGAAAATATAACTTTTAGTGAAACGGTAACAGACGAATCTTTACAAAGGGCAATTGAAACCGCAGAACTAAAAGATTTTATGGAATCATTGCCGGAAGGGTTAAATACCAGCGTTTCCGAAAGGGGATTAAGTCTTTCAGGAGGACAAAAGCAACGGATTATGCTGGCACGTGCATTGGCAATAAATCCAAATGTATTGTTGCTTGATGACTTTACAGCAAGGGTAGATAATCAGACTGAAACCCGCATACTTGAAAATATTCAGCGCAATTACCCTAATTTAACGCTTATATCGGTAACTCAGAAAATAGCTGCGGTTGAGCATTATGAACAGATCATTTTGCTTATGCAGGGCGAAATACTGGCCGCAGGAACCCACAAAGAGCTTATGAATACAAGCCCTGAATACGTACAGATTTTTAATTCACAAAAAAGCACAAGCAACTATGAATTATAATCTGAACAGCATAGCAGAKCAGGAGAAGAAAAGTTCATCCTGGACAGGACTTAAAAACCTGTTGAATCTGGTTGCGGAAGAGAGAAAGCGTATTTTTCTCTCCTTATCGGCAATTCTTGTTAGTGCATCACTTAACCTTCTTGGCCCGTTTTTAATAGGGTATACAATAGATCATTACGTGCAAACCGGAAAATATCATGGTGTTTTGGTATTTGCAGGGATTTTACTAGGGATGTATTCTATCGCTTTTGTGAGCAGTTATTTGCAAACGCAATGGATGGGAGGTGTAGCCCAGCGCGCCATCTTCAAATTAAGAAACGTAATCTTTAATAAAATCCAGCAATTACCTGTAGCCTTCTTTAATGAGAACAAAGCAGGTGATCTGATATCAAGGGTTAATAATGATACGGATAAATTGAGCCAATTCTTTTCTCAGGCCCTAATGCAGTTCATTAGTAGTATCATTACTATGATCGGTTCCGGGGTATTCTTATTATCTATCAATATAAAACTTGGGCTAGCTACCCTGGTACCAGCCTTAGTTATCCTGATTTTTACAAGAAGTGTTTCGCCTTGGGTAAGAAAAAGGAATGCGTTAAGTTTAAAAAGCTCTGGTGGGCTAAGCGCCGAAATACAGGAAAGCCTGAACAACTTTAAGGTGATAATTGCTTTTAACCGAAGAGATTATTTTAGAAAAAAGTTTGATGTAGCCAACCAGCATAATTATAAAACTGCTATGGGTACAGGAATGGCAAACAACATGTTCTTACCTGTATTCGGGTTGTTTTCCGCTTTAGCGCAATTAATTGTGCTGAGTTATGGGATTTATCTGATCTCTGAATCGGAATTTAGTATAGGCCTGCTTGTAAGTTATTTGGCTTATTCTACTAACTTTTATAACCCATTAAGGCAATTGGCTGCTTTGTGGACAAGTTTCCAGGTTGCACTTGCGGGTTGGGATAGGATCTCCCGTATGTTATCTCTCGAAAGTAATCTGGATATTGTTAAGGGTAGTGTTGCAACAGCCTCAGATTCGTTACTTGAATTCAGAAACGTTCATTTTGGATATACCACAAGTAATGAAATACTTCACAATGTGAATTTTAAGCTCGAAAAAGGAAAAACATATGCGCTGGTAGGTCCTACAGGTGGAGGTAAAACCACAACTGCATCCATTATGGCACGTTTGTACGATCCGGTTAGTGGAATGATTCTTTTAGACGGCAAAGACATCAAATCTTATACTCCTGAAGAACGGAGTAAGAAAATTGGATTTATACTTCAGGAACCGTTCTTATTTACAGGAACGGTTAGAGAAAATATCTTATACGGCAATGAACAGTATCATGAATATGATCAGGAAAGTTTCTTAGCAATAATTAAAGCCACTGGATTGGAAGGATTACTTTCAGTTTTTGATGATGGAGCAGAAACAAAGATTCTCTCTTCGGGCGATAGCTTAAGTCTGGGACAAAAACAATTGATCGCTTTTATGCGCGCTGTGCTAAGAAAGCCGGATCTGCTAATTCTTGATGAGGCGACAGCAAATATTGATACCATAACAGAAAAACTACTTGGCGAGATATTAGACAAATTGCCACAAGAGACTACTCTGGTAATTATTGCCCACCGTTTAAATACCATCGAGAATGCCGACGAAATCTTCTTTGTAAATAGTGGAGAGGTTACCAGGGCAGGATCATTTCAGGAGGCTATGGATAAGCTTATCCATCATAAAAGAAAAAGTTAGTCTGGATATTGCCAGTAGCTCTACAGATTTTCTTCAAAGTCTGATTTTACTTTTATATCATATTCATACAGTGAAAAATCTGGTTGTAAATGATAAAAGGCGTAAGGGAAATATCTTCGATCTTGCTATTAACACTCTTAAGTTACAGCGGAGGGATATTTTTATGTCAGGCACAGCATAAAAAGGTAGATGATTACATTCAAAAAGCATTGACCAATAGTCCTTTGCTCAAAGATTTTAAGAATCAGCTGCTTTCTGATAAAACGGATAGTGCCATACTAAGAGCCGGATACAGGCCTCAGGTTACTGCCAGTTCTACAGGAAGTTATGCGCCTGTTATTAACGGTTATGGTTATGATAATGCGCTTAGTAATGGCAAAACATTCGATGCGCTGATCACTGCAAACCAGAATATTATCGGTAAAAGTAGACGAGATATTCAGTTAGAAGGAATTATATTACATTCTGATTCAATAAATGCGGCTTCAGAAATCTCCCGGCAAGACATTAAAAAATCTATCACCGAACAATACATAACAACCTATACGGATCAGCAACAAAGAGATTTTTATCTTGAAGTTTATCAGCTCCTGCAAAAAGAAGAAAAGGTGTTAAAAGTACTTGCCCAAAAGAGTGTATACAAACAAGCAGATTACCTTGCGTTTCTGGTTACCTTGCAGCAGCAGGAATTGCAGCTGAGCCAAACCAGCATACAGTTAAAGAATGATTTTGCACGTTTAAATTATTTGAGTGGCATTATAGATACTAGTGTTACCGTATTGCAAGAACCCGTACTAACAGCCACACAGCTTACCGGATTAAGCAATAGCATTTTTATCAAAGGCTATAAAATAGATAGCTTAAAATTATTGAATGATAAAAAGCAGATTGATCTGAATTACAAACCGCAGGCAAGTGTTTATATAAATGGGGGCTACAATTCATCCTTCATCCTACAGCCATATAAAAATTTTGGAACAAGTGTAGGTTTTAGTGTTTCTGTGCCGGTTTATGATGGTGGTCAGCGTAAAATGAAGCATACACAGCTTCAAATACAGGAAAACACGAGGCAAGATTATCTGCAATTTTTTACCCGGCAGTATCAGCAGCAGGTTAATCAGCTTGTTCAACAACTACAAGGCACCCAGGAGCTGCAGGCTAAAATTACCAGGCAAATTAAATTCACTGAGGGCTTGATAAATGTAGACAGCAAATTGCTGCAAACAGGCGACATCACTATCGCAGATTATGTAATAGCCATAAATAATTACCTCAATACCCAATATATGCTTCGGCAGGTTAATATATCCAGGCTTCAGCTAATTAATCAACTAAACTATTGGAACAATTAGTAAACAAAAAGATGAGTAGTAAGCCATATTATACAGTGACATTGGGTTTAGCTTCAATTTGCTTAATTCTGAGTGCATGCAACTCAAGCGCTACATTGGATAATCGTGAGTTGGATAAAACACCCGATCCAAAAACTCCGGTAAGTGTTACCCAGATAAGCCATGCACCATTAAGCGATTATATTGAATTAAATGCAACGGCAACCTTTCAACAGAAAGGGATTATAAAGGCGAGCTCAAATGGCTATTTGCAAACTGTAAATGTAAAAAAAGGCGACTATGTAAAAGGGGGGCAACCATTATTTACGGTGATTACCAAAGAGGCCAGAAGCATAGGGAATGCCATTAATAGCCTTGATCCTAGTTTTAAGTTTACCGGCCTAACCCGAATTACGGCAAATACAGCTGGTTTTGTAGGAGAGGTAAGTCACCAAAAAGGCGATTATGTACAGGAAGGGGAGCAGTTGGCAGTAATCACTAACCTAAATAGTTTTGTTTTTCTTATGGATTTGCCTTATGAACTAACGGGAATCATTAAAAATCAAAAAGCATTACAAGTAACATTACCTGACGGACAAAAGTTAGCTGGCAAAATGGGCCGTTCCCTGCCTTTGGTCGATTCTGCATCGCAAACCCAAAGGGTCATCATTCAAGTAAAAACGCAACAGCTAATTCCAGAAGGGCTTATAGCTAAGGTGAAATTAGTCCGATCAGAATCGCTAAATCCAATTGCTTTGCCCAAAGAATCCATTCTTACTAACGAAACCCAGGATGAATTTTGGGTAATGAAGCTAATGAATGACACTACGGCGGTAAAAGTAAATATTCAGAAGGGGCTGGAAACAGGAAGTTATGTTGAAATAAAATCCCCCTTATTTAAACCTAATGACAGGTTCATTCTTACTGGTAATTACGGTTTACCCGATACGGCTAAAATTATGATCAACCACAAATGAAGAATTTCTTTCTGAC
This sequence comes from Pedobacter sp. 05L430, assembly GCF_056397585.1. Taxonomy (NCBI): domain Bacteria; kingdom Pseudomonadati; phylum Bacteroidota; class Sphingobacteriia; order Sphingobacteriales; family Sphingobacteriaceae; genus Pedobacter; species Pedobacter sp. 05L430. The sequence goes on from NZ_JBFTNT010000023.1 coordinate 16,637, forward strand.
TCATAAAAACCCAATTATAATAATTCTGACCATAATTATGTTTGGTGGTGTTATTGCTTATGAGAACCTAAAGACTTCACTTTTTCYGGAGATCACATTTCCTAAAATAAAGATAATTGCTGATGCGGGCCTTCAGCCTGTTGACAGAATGATGGTAACAGTTACCAGACCGCTTGAAAACGCAGTTAAGCAAGTACCCGGACTAAAGTTGGTAAGAAGTACTACAAGTAGAGGGAGCTGCGAAATATCTGCGTTTATGAACTGGAATACGGATATTGACTTGAGCCAGCAACGCATAGAATCCAGAATCAATCAGATCAGGAACGCACTGCCTCCTGATATCAACATATCGGTTGAAAAAATGAACCCTTCCATATTACCGGTAATGGGTTATACACTCGAAAGTCATAGTAAGTCTCCAATTGAACTTCGTGAAATAGCCACTTATACCATCAAACCTTTCCTTTCTCAGGTTGAGGGAGTGGCGGAAGTGCGTGTGAGCGGCGGAAAGGCTAAGGAGTACTGGGTTGAACTGGATAAAAATAAAATGAGTTCGCTCAACCTCACTCCTCAGCAGGTAAATACTGCTTTAAGTCAAACCAATTTCATCCGCTCAAACGGATATCTTTCAGATTATAAACTATTGTACTTAACCATTACAGATGCGGCTGTAACAACCAGGTCGGATTTGGAAGATGTTGTTGTTAGCAATAACGGACATAGAGCTATCCAAATTAAAGATATCGCCAGGGTAAGCATACAAGAAGGGGTAGAGTATACCAAAATCAATGCAAATGGTCATGATGCTGTATTGATTGCGGTTATTAAACAGCCCGAGGCCAATCTGATTACCCTTACTCAGGAGATGGAGAAAAAAATTAAGCTTTTACAAAGCATTTTACCTCCTGGAGTAGGCATCAAGCCTTATTACATACAGGCCGATTTTGTTAACGATTCTGTGAAAAGTGTAGCCGATAGCCTTTGGATAGGCTTAGGCCTTGCAATTATTGTTGCAATCATCTTTTTGAGGTCATTAAGGGCCAGCAGTACTATTCTTATTACCATTCCGCTAACGCTTTGTTTAACGGTAATTGTATTATATAGCATTGGTTATACCCTAAATATAATGACTCTTGGGGCTATTGCTGCCGCAATAGGTTTAATTATAGATGATGCAATTGTAGTAGTGGAGCAAATTCATCGAACTCATGAGGAATATCCGGAGCTGGAAAGCGATGATCTGGTTCATAAAGCAATCCGATATCTTTTTCAGGCGATGCTGGGCTCATCACTTAGTACTATAGTTATTTTTATTCCTTTCTTACTAATGACAGGAGTAGCTGGTGCCTATTTCAAGGTGATGACCAACACCATGATCATTGCTTTGATTTGTTCTTTTTTTGTTACCTGGATCTGTTTGCCTGTAGTATACCTGCTTTTAGGTAAACAGGTAAAACCTTCGGGAAGGAAACAAACCCAAGTCCATACTGTGAAAAATCAGGCATGGGTAATGTGGTTTATCAAAAAACCGATGTTCAGTTTTGCGGCAATAGTGGTACTTATTCTAGTTATTATACTCATACTGCCAAAACTCCAAACAGGATTTCTACCTGAGATGGATGAAGGTAGTATTGTACTCGATTACAAATCTCCGCCGGGAACCTCTCTTCAGGAAACCGACAGGATGTTGAAAGAAGTAGAGCAGATCATTATAAAAATTCCTGATGTAGAAACTTATTCCAGAAGAACAGGTACCCAAATGGGCTTCTTTATTACGGAGCCCAATAATGGAGACTACCTTATTCAGCTTAAAAAAGAACGCAGCAGAACAACTCAAGAGGTGATAAGCGAAATCCGTAATAAGATAACTGCTAGCCAACCCTCTCTCGAAATAGATTTCGGACAGGTAATTGGCGACATGCTTGGCGATCTTATGAGTTCAACCCAGCCCGTAGAAATTAAAATCTTTGGAGATAATCACTCAAAGCTTACGACCCTTTCTAAAGCTGTTGCTGCTATTGTCTCTAAGGTTAAGGGTGCTGCGGATGTATTTGATGGCGTTATCATAGCCGGGCCCTCTATTGATGTGAGGCCCATTTATAGCCAGCTTGCACAATACGGTATCAGTGTAGCCGATTTTCAGTATCAATTGCAAATGGCTTTAGAAGGAAATTCTGCTGGCGCTGTTCTCGAAAAAGAGCAACTCTCAACCATCAGGCTTATTTATCCAAACAGCAGAAAATATAATGTAGAAGGAATTAAATCAATGCAGATATTCTTGCCCGATGGTAAGTTGGTACCAATCACTAATCTGGCAATTATCGATATAAATGCCGGAGAAGCAGAGGTTGAACGGGAGAATCTGCAGGCAATGGGTGTAGTAACGGCCCGTCTTGAAAACAGGGATCTTGGAACCACAATTCAGGATATCCGGCAGCAGGTTTCAAACAGTATTCATTTGCCTGCTGGTTATCATATCGAATATGGTGGCGCTTATGCAGAGCAACAGCAATCTTTTAAAGAACTCCTTGTGATCCTGGTTTCCTCAAGCTTGCTTGTATTTGCCGTTATTTTATTTCTGTTTAAAGATTTTAAAATTGCTACTGTTATATTATTTATAGCTGTCTTGGGTATTTCAGGTAGTTATTTGGCATTGTTTTTAACTCATACGGCCCTAAACGTGGGGAGCTATACAGGCCTGATTATGATCATAGGTATAATAGGCGAAAATGCAATTTTTACCTTCCTGCAGTTTAAAGAGTCCTGTAGGGAAAATAAAGTTCAGGATGCCATTGTTTATGCCATTTCAACGCGATTACGTCCAAAATTAATGACGGCTCTCGGAGCTATAATTGCACTGATGCCTCTTGCATTGGGTATTGGAGCCGGGGCGCAACTCCATCAGCCATTGGCAATAGCTGTTATTGGTGGTTTTATTGTTGCTATGCCCTTACTGCTTATCGTTTTGCCCAGCATGATAAACTTACTCTATAAAGACCATAAACTGCCTTATTAATTTACTACATTTAATTTTTTAACATCTCCAGAATGAAAATATTATTGATAGAAGATGAAAGCTCATTGCGCGAAAGTATTATCACTTATTTTACAGATGAAGGTAATATTTGCGAAACCGCAGCAGACTATAAATCGGCAATAGAGAAAGTTAACATCTATAATTATGATTGTATTCTTTTAGATTTAACACTACCGGGCGGCGATGGGATGGAGATTCTGCGTGCAATTAAAAAGATCAATAAAAAAGACGGGGTACTTATCATTTCTGCAAGGCATTCGCTTGATGATAAGCTTGATGGATTGAACCTTGGTGCTGATGATTACCTTGTAAAGCCCTTTCACCTGTCGGAACTTAAAGCAAGGGTAACAGCAATAGTTCGCAGAAAAAGTTATAATGGCAGCAACATTATCACTTTTAATGAAATACATATTGATACGCAGGCAATGAGTGTGAAGATAGGAGATAATGTGTTAATCCTTACCCGTAAGGAATATGATCTACTTGTTTATTTTATTGCAAATCATAGCAAGGTAACTACCAAAAGTGCAATAGCAGAGCACTTATGGGGTGATGAGATTGACCTTTCCGATCATTTCGATTTCATTTATACCCACATTAAAAACCTACGGAAAAAGCTGGTAGAAGCAGGATGCAAAGATTACATCAAATCTATGTATGGTGTAGGCTACAAATTTGAAAATGTATGAAGTTATCCGCAAAATATAACAGGGTCACCTTAATTGCCTCTATTATTGTTTTTGTATTTACTGGGGTAATCTATTATTCGGTAATCCATTATATCCTGACAGATCAGTTGGATAGGGATCTGGAAATCGAAGAAGATGAAATTGTTGCCTATGTGCAAGCCAATGGCAAATTGCCACAAGCAGGTAGTTTTAAAGAACAAAAGGTAAGCTATAGCCTTATTGACTCTGGTCATAATTTTGAACGCAGGTATTTCTATAATGATTATTTTAATAAATCAGAACAAAAGATTGAACCAGGGAGAAGCCTCATTTATACGGTAGAAGTAAATGGGAAATTATATTCTGTTACGGTAACAAAATCCAGAGTAGAGTCTGAAGATCTGGTTAGAATAATAGTTTTAATAACCCTTAGCGTAACTATTTTGCTTCTAATCACCCTGTTGTTAATCAATAGGTTTATTCTCAATAATATATGGAAGCCTTTTTATGGAATACTGCTACAAATGAAAGCCTTTAATCTGGCAGATAAAAATGATATCAGAATAGAATCAACAAAAATCGATGAATTTGCAGAGTTAAATACGGCAGTTGCAACCATGTCCTTGCGTGTAAAACAAGATTACAGGGAATTGAAGAGTTTTACAGACAATGCGTCTCATGAAATGATGACTCCTCTGGCGGTAATAAACTCCAAACTAGATACACTGATTCAAACAGAAACATTCAGTKATTCACAAGGCGAGCTTATAGAAGATATTTATGTTGCAGTAGGCAAGTTATCTCGTCTTAACCAAACCTTACTGATGCTTRCTAAGATCGAGAATAATCTGATAGCAGATCAGGAAACGATTCCGCTGGATAACTTGATCAGGCAAAAAACAAGACAATTCCAGGAGCTGCTTCAACTGCATAACATAAACCTTAGAACAGACCTTGCTCACAAGCAGATCAATATGAACAAGCATCTTGCAGATATGTTGATCAATAACCTGCTTAGTAATGCCATCCGTCATAACTATAAAGACGGCCAGATCTTTATTCAATTAAATGATAGCCAACTTATCGTTAGTAATACCGGTTTAGATACAGCGTTGATTGCAGATAAGGTTTTTGAAAGATTCTATAAAAATACTGCCTCAGAAGGAATGGGCTTAGGCCTTGCTATATCCAATCAAATTTGCAACTTATATCATTTTAAGTTAAATTATGCTTATCAGAATTCACAACACATTTTTACGGTGAGTTTTTTAGAAGGGGAACTTCAGAGTTACTCCAAATTTGGTGTTTAGTTTTGATTAAGAATTTAATAAATAAGAAGATGTYTAAGATGAAGTACGGCTTTGTAATTGTCCTTTGTTTACCTTTTTGCAGTTTCGCGCAGTACTCCGGTCAAACAGACTCACTGCCTCAAAAAAAGAATACCTTTAAAGTTGCACCTTTTATCATTCCGGCGGTGTTTCTTGCATACGGAGCAATGGGAGGTGGTAATAATTTTGTACACGACCTGGATGTAAGTACCCGTAATGAATTACAGGAAGATCACCCTTTCTTTTCCGTACATGCCGATAATTTTATGCAATATGCTCCCGCAGCGGCGGTTTATGCCTTAAATCTATCGGGTGTAAAAGGCCGACATAATCTTGCAGATGCTACAGGTATTTATGCAATCTCTTTTGGATTAATGAAAGCCTCTACACTTATTGTTAAATCTACTACAAACAGGCTTCGTCCTGATGGCAGTACCAACAACTCATTCCCTTCGGGGCATACCGCAACATCATTTGCGGCAGCGGAGTTTTTAAAACAGGAATATAAAGATGTATCGCCGTGGATAGGGTATGCCGGATATGCCGTTGCCGGTGCTACAGGTGTTTTTAGATTATACAACAACAGGCATTGGGTTAGTGATGTGGTAGCAGGAGCAGGCTTCGGTATTTTGTCAACCAAAATAAGTTACCTGGTATACCCACATTTAAAAAAGCTGATCATGGGTAAGCAAGCTTCTAATTTTAGTGTGGTGCCCATGTATCAAAACAAGGCTTACGGCTTTTCTTTATCTGGCCAGTTTTAAATAACCTGTCTTCATCTCGAGAACAGTAGAGACCTCTTGACTATGAATTAGCTACTACGCAATTAGCATAACCAAGAGATCATTCGGTTTCTAGGAATGAGGAGTTATGATCCAGTTTTAAACCTTTCTGTCTAATACCCCGGTAATCGGACCTTTAATGCCAATTTTACGGTTAAAAAATACAGATACCATAACCAATAGGATCAGGCAAACCACTGTAAGTGTATAGCTGAACCGAATCAATACCTTGCACCAGCTTAAATCCTTCATGAAAAATTCTTTGTAAAGCAGTAAGAATACGCTGCCCAGGTATCCTGCCGAGTCACAGATGTAAACAAAAAATCCCGCATTGGCCTTGATCTTAAATAAAGCGATCATCCTATCGAACAGCACTACCTGAATAGGAGTGTAAGCTAAAAACATCCCCATTCCTACCAGTAACATCCACCAAAAAGGACTTATCAGATGCAGTTGGAAAAACAGGGTACTACCACCACTAAGTACAAGGCCAAGGGCAATCAGATATTGCGTAGCCCAAAAACCGCGTATGTTGTTGCGTATCATCGAAAGACTACCTATGGCAATTAAAACGATAATTCCGGAAATCGTTTCTGTTAATGATAATACACCCTTATCCCAATGAATATCTATTTCATTCCAGATCTCGACAGAAAAATTATCCCTAAAATCCCTCATGGTGGTCAGCATCATATAGATCAAACCAATGCCAAAAATCGCGAAGCCAAATTCTGCCATCACCGAACGTTTATCCTCAGCATTCATCGGTAAACGTTCAACACGCAATAGCTTGTCGGTTTCAGTGGGTTCGGGAATCACCGAAAGCATCCAGACAAAAGTGAGAAACAGCGGTAAGAAAAGTACGCCTATCAATGCAGGCATCCAGAATTCTGAAACTAGTGGTACCCATTCATGTACGGTAAAATAGATTGTTTTGATCATCCCCGATGAAAAGATCAGGCTAATGCTTAATCCCATGGCCAGTGTTTCTGTAAAGCGCCTGCCTTCCAGATAGCTAAACACAATTCCCCAAACCATGCCGAGTGGAAGGCCATTTAAAAACAGAAAAAAGAAATTGTAGGGCTGCGGTACTGCTCCAAAAAGAAGGAGTGCCGCCTCCGCAAAAAGAATAAGAAAAATGATTAGTTTTTTTCTGCCAGATGCCTTAAGCTCCGAAATTACCTTTATGCCCATTACCTTAGAAAGCATATAGCCCATAAGCTGCGCAATTATTAAGATCGCTTTGTAATCAAGATCCCAGAGTGTTATCCCTGTATAGGTTCCATTGGTAAAAGGTTTTCTAAAAGCATACATGCAAAAGTAAGTGCCAAAGGCGGCAAGCATACACCAGATAATAAAGAAGAGTTTCGAGTTGGCCATTAAATGGTTTATTCGCTTCATAAGGATTGATCGTAGAGTTTATCTGAGTCTGCCTAGTTGTAAATCTTTTTTATACTTGCTTCTGCATATCCGGCCGATGACGTCATGCCCTTGCCTCCAATTGCAGTTCGGATATGTATCCGGTCTTCAATATCGTATTCCACAATATGCTTGCTGTTGTGCTGAGGGTAAAAGCCAGCCCAGGTCGATGCTATTTTACGTACATCAAAGCTTACAATCTCTTGTGCTGCGGTTAACATCAGTTCGTTAATATGGCTGTTAATGCCAAAACCAAGATCATCTGTATGGTTTACGTCTGCATATTCATGCGAATCGCCAATTATAATGGAACCGTCTACTGCCTTCTTAAACAGAATATGAATTCCCCATTTCTGGCATTCTTTATAATGTTCAGGAGTAGAAATTCCGGAGAACGATGGACATTCCTGAAATGACTCATACCTGCGGATAGACAAGCCTGTTAGGATATTTCCTTCCAATTGTACTTCAGGCATTGGTACAGTTTTCATCATCTGGAGTTTGCTTAATATGATCCCGCTTTGTTTAAACAGGTCTGCAAACAGCAGTTTAAACTCCCCTCCATTGCAAATGATAGCCTTTTCTGCAGTAAATGTTTGCCGGGTAGCAGTTGTAATTTCAACATGATCACCTGCCACAACGCAATCTAAAACTGCCGTTGAAGGCATGTAAGTAAGTTTAGGGTATTTAGCAACAGCATATTCAATTAACTGGTAAATCAGCTTGCTTGGCTCCACACTTACTTCCTGTGGAAAGAACAGCCCACCTTTACAGTATTCTCTTTTTAATGATGGCCATTTCGCTAAACAATCATCTACAGATAACAAATTAGCTTCATAATCTATGGCATCCATCCTTTCTTTTAGCTCGTGCAGTAACTGAGTTTCATCATCATCAGAAGAAAGATAAACAGTGCCGTTGTTACGTACACTGATGTCGGCTTCCTGCTGTATTTCCTGATACAGTTCGGTTGATCTCCTCGCGTAATCAAACCAGTCAGACGACATACCAGATACTACTGCCTGTCCAAAATTCCGTACCGTAGCATTTACAGGATATTGATCTTTTTCTGTAAGCAGTACTGTTTTACCTAACCTCAAAGCATGTAACGCGTGAAAAGTACCCAGTATACCTGAGCCCACCACTATTAAATCATATTGAATATTCTTTGTCATAATTACCAGGGCATTGAAAATGTTTTTACATAAGAGAAGCACTTAATGGCCTCAATTACTCCTTCTTTTATACCTAAACCCGAATCCTTAATTCCTCCAAATGGAGAATTTTCTATGCGGTATCCGGGTACTTCATTAATATTTACCGTACCTACTTTAAGTTCCTTTACAAAACGGATGGCATGTTCCATGTTTGTGGTAACCACTCCTGATGATAAGCCGAAGGCAGTAGAATTTGAAAGTTCAATTGCATCGGCTATGTTTTTGAAAGTTAAAATAGGAGCAAGTGGGCCGAAAGACTCCTGGACTACCATTTGAGCGTCTCTTGGTACATTGGTAATCACAGTTGGTTCCAATAGGGCACCAGTACGTTTACCACCAAGCAGCACTTTTGCACCTTGCGCAACTGCTTTGTTTACAACATCCTCCAGGTACACGGCCGATTGTTCATCTATAACTGTCCCAACTCTGGTTGCGGAGCTAGAAGGATCACCACAGGTGTATCCTTTAGCTTTTTCGACAAAACGTTTGGTGAACTCTTCAGATACGCTTTCGTGTACCAGAATCCGTTTTACGGCAGTGCAGCGTTGACCTGAGTTTCTAAATGATCCTTCAGCGGCCAGTTCTACTGCCAAATCAAGGTCGGCATCTTCAAGAACTATCAGCGGGTCATTTCCGCCCAGCTCCAGGATTACCTTTTTGTAGCCGGCCGTTTTGGCAATCAGTTTACCCACAGCAACGCTGCCAGTAAAAGAAACCACATCAATCCTTGGATCTTGTACCAGTATTTCTGAAACCACTTTGGTGTCTCCTAAAAGAACACTCAACATATACGGAGGTAAGCCCGCTTCATACAATAACTCTACAAAGCGAATGGCCGTTAAAGGTGTTTTTTCTGATGGCTTTAAAATCACCGGAGTTCCGGCCGCAAGGGCAGGAGCAATCTTGTGTGCAACCTGGTTTAGCGGGTGATTAAAAGGGGTGATGGCTACCGCAAGTTTTAGGGGCTCGTAAGTCGTAAATATTTTGCGTTGTTTGCCGTTGGGCGATATGTCACATGAATAGATCTGTCCATTATCCTTAAGGCATTCAATAGCAGCAAACAAAAGCACATCATGTGCCCTTCCAATTTCATAAGTGCTTTCAGAAATGCACAGGCCAGATTCGGAAGTGATCAGCTGAGCAAATTCTTCCTTTCTTTCTAAAAGCAATGTTCTGGCTTTATCAAGCACAGTGTATCTTTCAAAGCGGGTCATTGCAACACCACCTTTAAGGGCGGTTTCAATAGCATTATTGGTATCGTTTAAGTCAGCTGTTTCCACAGTTCCTACCAGTTCGCCATTGTAAGGATTGTGTACAGCCAATTGATTGCCTGACGAAACAGGCTTGCCGGCAATTAGTGATGCCAGTTTTAAAATATTGCGGGCGTTATTAATATCTTCTTCTTTCATTTTCCTTCTATAAATTCAAACTGTAACTGCGGGTATTTAGTGGGTTCCGTTAACGGTAAAATCGAACACATCGAAATTGCGGGGATCGCCCTGTGTTTTCATTTTGTAGGTCGCATTTAGCGGATGAGAAATTACCAATGGTACCATTTCCTCGTACCTGCCACCATGTGAGCGCAGCGTACCATCTAATGCTTTTAAATCATGATGGGCTGCAGTTTTACCAACAACCACATCGCGGGCTGACAATACAAACAGATCTCCGGTTCTATCTGAAGGTTGCTCAAGTATGCGGCATCCAGTTTCTTTGTCGTATACCTCGGTAACTCCTGGTTGTACAGCAAGCCAGTTTTTCACTTCATTAACCTTCGATGTGTCGTCCATGTGCACAGCCACGTAAGAACCCAAAGCACCATGGTGTTTTACATAAGGATCTGTAATTGGGCAAATCACCCTAAAGCCATAGCCAAATTTCTCGGTAAGCATGGTTTCAATAAACAATACATTAGGCGTGCCATCGGCTTTAACCTTTGCATTCATGCCATGATCTGCGGTGGCACCAATAATGGCACCAAGCTCAAGCATTTTGCCTAGTTCAACATCCTGTGCCTCATAAAATGCCAATGATTCTTCCGTATCAGGCGCATAAGTATGCTGCATATAATCAGTTAAGGATAAGTATAGGAAATCGGCCATGCCGTTGGCTATCAATGCAACACCGGCGCGCAACACAAATAAGCTGGCTTCGGCACTATAAATAGCAGGGGTTTTGTGACCAATAACCTGTTCTGCATTTTCAATACCATGGGTATCCAGTTTTGCCTGATCTGCTTTTTCTGCAGAGAAAGCAATGCCGTTTAGTTTGTAAGAAAGGATGTCGCGCAGTTTTTCCTTTGCAGTAACCACTGCAACCTTACGACCAGCATTTGCAGCTGCGGCAAGAAGTGTTTCGGCTCTAAGATATTCCGATGAGTTCATCATCACTTCCTGATCCTTTGCAGTATCATAAAAGAAGTTACCGCAGATGCCATGTACAGCAGGGCTAACGCCTGTAACTATGGATGAGTTGTTTACATTGGTAAATGACGGCAATGCACCACGCACCATACCTCTGTAGCCTTGCAAAGCCATTTTTTTAAGGTTAGGCATACGATCGTGTGCCATTGTGGTATCCAGATATTCATCTGCAGAACCATCCATGCAAATTACCACAATAGGTTTTGCAGGTGGTGTATACGTTTTACCATTAGCTGAAAAGGGTTGAGTTGATATATTATTCATTATTACGTTGTTTTTATTGCTTTAAATTGTTTTTCAGGTAGTTGTATTGTTTAGGTGTGTGTTGGATCATATAAAATTAGTGAAAAGAGCCGCTTTTAAACGGCCCTCAGCTAATATAAACTAACCTTTATTTTAATAACCACATGATCTGGTCTCTGTCATCTATTTCTGTCCCAAATTGCGACCTTAGTGCTGCTCGGTAATGCGCTCTGTTGTCTGTATCTTCCGCAGTAGGGTAAGCCCATCGAACCGGAATTTTAGTAACACTATTCTCAGTAGAGAATTTATATGTAGGTACTCCTGTTCTATGGGTCATAAAGAATGATTCCCAGCCTGAGTTTTCTGCAAGGGCCAAATACATTTGTTCATGTATTCTTTTTAAACCTGCAGCACCTAATAGATATGGAGCGTTGTTTGTTAGATAAGTAGCGGTTACGCTGCCATCAACACCATAAAAATCCATTGATGCTTTTATGCCATTGTCGTAATGGGTTTTTGCGCCAGTACCAATCCATCCCAAATGTGCGGCTTCGGCAATATTTAATTCCTGTTCAGGATAGCCAATCAAAATAGATGGCTGGCCTATAAAATTCCAAAAGCGCCTCTCGTTAGGATAAGATATTTCTCCATTCAGCTTTCTGGAAACATTCGTTGCTCCACTTGCAGAGATATCAGCACCCACATACGAGTTAAAATCTTCCCTTACAGCTGTTTCGTTTGTTGGATTTGCGGCCAATGCCTTAGGTGTTGGATCTGCTACTTTTTGTAAACGCGGATCCATATAAGTTTTTAGCAAGTTTACATAAGTATCAACCAATACCACACTTACGCGATACACTGCGGCATTTGGATTGTAATTTCCTCTAAAACCATCTTCATCTCTATGAGTAATCTGCATATTATCTCCCAAACCAGCCATTAACGGATATTGAGCCGGGTTGTTGATGATAGCTGAAAAGCGATCTTTAATCTTCAAATCTGCATCATCTGCTTTTTTGCTCAGCGATATCAATACCCTTATTGTATACGCATTTATTGCTTTTTGCCAGCTCTTTAAATCGCCATTATAGTAAAAATCGCCGGCTATTTTTTCTCCCGGATGGGTGCTGATATATGCACCTAATTCGTTATTCGCCTCTGTTAACCAGTTCAGGCATTGAATGTATACCGACTTCTGTGTGTCGTATTTTGGCTGTGGTATTTCAGCGCCCTTCATGGCTTCCGAAAGCGGAATGTCTCCAAGTCTCGTTGTCATTTCTACATAGTTGTAAGCGCGTAGAAACTTGGCCATAATGCTATAAACCGGTGCATTTGTTGTTGCCGCTTCCTTTTCCATCTTGTCAATGTTACGAAGGGTAGCATAGCTAAAAGTGCCACTGCCAAAACGGTAACTTACTGCCGATGCATTGTCAACAGCCGACCAAAGATGGTACTGCGCATTTATGTATTCATCAGAAAATGACGATACGGGTGTTGGTATAACTGCTGTAAACAACAGACTTGGTGGAACCTTGTTGGGGTTGTTAGGATTGTCCCTTAGGTCGTCGAAATTCTTGCAACCACTTGTCAGGCTTATGATTATCAATACTACTATTGATTTTGCTATATAATTTTTCATCATCAAAAGTTTTAGAAATTAAAGTTTAAATTGAAACCATATGTCCGTTGTGCCGGATGTTGTAAAGCAGTATCTCCCGTGCTCAACGTATAGGTGTCCATGTCGCCATAAGTCTTATCCTTGGTCCAGTATAGTAAGTTTCTGCCTACAAGTGATAATGATGCTTTTTTGATAAAGCGTTGTTTTAAGAACTTGGCTGGCAAGCTATAGGTTAATGTTAGCTCCCTTAGTTTAACAAAAGTTTTTTCGATAACATTATTTTCCCAGGCACCTTTGTAGCTACCTGCCCAGTTTTGATAATCTACTTTATAAGTACTGGCTTCAAATTTTCTGGTATCGGTCAAAACTTTTCCTTCCGGATCATAAGTAATTTCTCCGCTTACTATTTTTACACCCGGTATTTGCATGGTTTTAGGGTCKCCACCGTTTGCATACGCAATATTCGAAAGCTCCCTTTCAGGATGTATAGCATCAGGGTGTGAGCCCGATCTCCATAAATCTCTTTCATAACTATCGTAAGTTATCCCGCCAAACCTGCCGTCAACTAAAAAGTTAAGGGAAAAATCCTTATAAGTAAATGTGTTGCCCATACTCAATGTAAAGTTGGCTTGTGTGTTTCCTACCAAACGCACTACATCTGTTCTTCTTGGTAAGCCATTAGGCTGAATAACCAACTGACCGTCCGGAGATCTTTCCCATTCATTATACCAGTAATCATCTAATCGTGCACCTACCTTAGTTCTTCCTTCCTGAGTTTGAGGGGAACCATCAGGTAGGGGCGGTAAAGAGGTCAGATAATTTTTCCCCATGTCAAAGTTTACAAGCGTCGACCAGGTGAAATTGTCTGTTCTAACAGGTATAGCATTTATAGAAACCTCGGTTCCTCTTCTTTGAGTAGTTCTTCCGTTTAATTGAATTCCGGTATATCCAGAAGTTTCAGAAAAGCGCTGTGTAAAGATCTGTGGGCCATAATTGTTCTCATAATAAGAGAATTCAAAACCAAATCTGTTATTGAAAAAGCGCGCTTCAGCTCCATACTCGTAGCTTTTGTTAAATTCGGGCGAAATATCAGGATTATCCAATATGCTTGGATATGTTGCCGTTGGCAGATTACGATACCGGCTTCCTGTGGTGTAGGCATTGGTTGCATTATAGAATTGATAAGTACCGTTACTGATGTCATAATCGCCGCCCACTTTAGCATATGAAGCCCTGAGCTTTAAGAAACTGATAGCTTTAGGAAAAGTGAAAACATCAGTCAGCACGGTGCTAAGTGAAAGCGATGGATAAAAGAACGTGCTATTTTTCTTAGGTAGTGTAGAGGAATTGTCAACCCTGCCGGTAAAACCAAAGAAAACCCAATTTTTATAGGCTAAATCAACTGAGCCATAACCGCTGTAAACACCTTTTTTATACTTTGAACTGGTTGGTGTAACCTGATCAACAGAATTGCTTAATTTATAGATTCCAGGCACTACTAATTGCGTAGTAGAAGCACTATAGAAGTCTGCATTGTGAAAGCGTTGATTTGCACCTAAGGTAGCTTCTACACTAAAATCTTTGTTAAGGAAGTTATCTGAGTAGCTAAGTAAAAGGTCAGTGTTAGATTCCGCTATCTTGTCGTGGCTATAACGATAACGACCGCCTCGGTCACCAATATCATAGTTGTAAATACTTACTGCTATCTTTTCCTCATCAGTTAATGAATACGTATTTAATGTGGTTCTAATAAATGCGTTAAGCTTACTGTTTATGTTGAAATTTAGTTTTAAATTTCCAAGTATGTCATTCTTTTCATAAGGTTTTTGCCATGCATAAGCTAAAGCGTAAGGATTATTGTATCTCCAATTCTCCACAAAGTATTGCTGAACCTCTTCTTTTCCTGGCACCCAGTAGTTTTTAAAGTCTCTTACATCAAAATGAGCTCCGCCCCAAATAGCCAGGTTGTAGATGATTGATGTGGGTCCGTATACAGCGCGTAAGCGATTATTTGAGTTTTGGTAGTCATATTGTAATGAACCTTCAAGACTAATTAATTTAGATATTTTAAATTCACCACGTAAACGGGTAATGTTAATATTTAATTTAGATCCTGGTTGAGAAGCTTTTGAATACTTGTACGTGTTAGAGATTACAAAGTTACCATGCTCACCCTGATTTTGTACCGAGAAGTTATTTGATGTTACTATTCCTGTTTCMATGAAATTACCCAGATTATCAGTTGATCTGGCAACCCAAGGTGTAGGAATTCTTTTACCTGTTTTAGGATCAATTGGTGAATCATATTGAGCAATTAATCTGCCGTCGAACTTTGGCCCCCAGATGGAATAATCGAAATCATTTGTGCCGCCACCGCCTGCTGCTCCTGTACCAAATGAGTATTGGCCGGCATTTCCCGGTCCGTACTGACTTTGTGCTTTGGGGATACGGATGAAATCGCCCTGAAAGGTTGTAGAAGAGTTGATAGAAACTGTTGTGCCATTATCTATTGATTTTCCGGATTTTAAGGTGATCTGAATTGCACCATTGATTCCGCGGGAACCATAAAGTGCCGAAGCTGCCGCAGATTTTAACACAGTAACGTTTTCTATATCGTCCGAACTTATGTTCCACATATCGGTATCGTTAGGAACCCCATCAACCACCAATAGTGGTTTACGCCCCCTTAAATAAATACCCGGATCAGAGAAAAAGTCGCCACCATTGTTGGTGATGGTTAAGCCAGCTACCTTTCCCGTAAGCGACTCCAGCACATTCGGTGCAATCGCTTTCTGTAACGATTCACCTTTAACTTCCTGTACGGCATAACCAACACGTTTTTTCTCTTTTTTAATACCCAGTGCAGTTACTACTACTTCGTCTAAAGCGCTCTGGTCAGGATCAAGCTTTACATTTAGTGAGTTTTGTGAACCAATATTAACTTCTTTTGGTGCGTAACCAATAAAGCTAATTACAAGAATGGTGTTTGAGGGCGCAGAAATGCTAAACTTACCCTCGGTGTTTGTGGTCGTTCCACTTTTATTGCCTTTAATCTTTACAGAAGCTCCCGCCAGTGGCAGGTTGTTCTCATCAACTACAGAACCTGTAATTGTACTTTGGGCATAAGTAATGCCGAAAGTTAATAGCCACATCACTACCGTGAGCAGACTTGTCTTTTTTAATAAGTAACAAATTTTCATATTTTAAAAGTTTAGTTTGGCTATACTATTGTTTAGTATTTATACAAATGTAAACACTTTATGTAAACAATATGTTAAGAAATGCTAAACTTTTAAATATATAATTTTAGGCAAAAAATTATATAATAGTTACTGTATATGTCATTTTTTGTATTTAAACGACATATTTTAAGATAAATAGTTCACAATAGCTTAAATCCGACGATTTACTATTTAGTATTTGTAAACTATTTTTAAGAAAGGAAGTATTAATTAGTCGTTTGTGATGAAGTAGTAAACAACTAACATGAGTACGTCAGAGTCGCCAATATTAGATAGGTTGTGGCCTAACCTTCCATCGAAGAAAATAGAATCTCCTTCTTCCAGAATATAGTTCTTATCTTCTATCAGGTATTCAATTTTTCCTTTTATCAGGTATTTGTATTCAAACGCATCGGTGGTTACCATTTTATTGCGACGTGCACCTTTTTTAAGTTCCAGTAATACAAAGTCTACAGGACCTCCATGGATGTTGCGGGCAAGTATGCGCTGGTAATTAAATCCTTTGGCTGCTTCTTTTTTTAGTGGTTTATATTCGCTGGCGCGGATTACAAAAACCTTTTCCTGATGATTGGCAGGGGAGATGTCTTTAAAGAAACCAGTCAGATCAAGATTTAGGGAGTGTACAATGTTCATTAGAACAGGTAGCGATGGGATGGTACGGTTATTTTCAATCTGGGAGATCAAGCCCTTGCTTACTCCGGCTCTATTAGCGAGCTCTTGTATGGTAATGTTCTTTTCTTTTCGTATTTCTTTTATTCTGTAGCTGATCTTTAGGATAATATCGTCTTCCATGGTTTTCGCGTTTTATCCAAAAGTAAATAAAATTTGGAATTCGGAGGGGTGTAACTTACCATCAATTATTGTGAGTTGCTATTGAATATATAATAATAACTATATGCATACAATATAAGAACATAATTAAGTTACTATTACTGCCCTTGCTATACCGTTGGGATACCCTGGTGGTAATTCAAGGGTATATCAACGGTATAGCAAGGGTATTTCAATCCTTTATTTATTATGTATTCATTACGTTTTTTACCGTATTTATATTTGTGTTATATATGCCGGGACGCAACTATGTTATATTCCTGAAAAGCTATCTGCTACAGCTTTTCCTCTCCAGCTTTGAGGGGCTTTTAATCCAAGTATCCAGGCAATGGTTGCGCCAGTGTCATATGTGATAATTACATCCTTAATCTCGTGGTTCTTTTTAACTCCTGCGCCATTTATTACCCATGGAATTTGTACTTCGTCTAAAGATTTTCCGCCATGTMCTTTACCCGTTCCGCCATGATCAGCAGATAGTATAATGATGGTTTCGTTCTCTATGCCTGCGTCTTTAACTGCCTGTACAATCTTTCCAATTCTTATGTCAACTTTTTGAAGTTGCTCGTAATAGGCAGGGGTCCTGTGTCCAATGCCGTGGCCTGTTCCGTCTGGCTCATCAAGGTGGATAAAAGTGAAATAAGGTTTGTCTCTTTTGATAATGGTGGCGGCAGTATCCGCACAAAAATCGTCGTTATCATTGCCTGGTACTACAATGCTGATCGCATCTTTCTCTACTAGTGGTCCAATGCCCGGCCAGCTGTAAATTACTGCAGTTTTAGCGTTGGGTTTCTGATCTCTGATTACGCTAAAAATAGATGGGAACAGACCATATTTAGTGGTAGTAGCCGAAGGAATTTCTGGAGTTTTACTGCCCCATTCTGTAAAGCCATGCTCAGTTGGTCCGGCACCCAYAAGCATAGACGCCCAGTTCACAGCGCTTGAAGAAGGTAATACGGATCTGGCTTTTAACGACCATGATCCTGTTTCCATTAACTTTCTTAGGTTGGGCATTTTAGCATCAGGTACTGCATAGGCTCCAAATCCGTCGCATCCAATTAGAACAACATGTTTTACTTTTTTTACCTGCGCATTAAGCTGCATAGTAAAGCACAATAAGCAGGAGGCAATAATTAATCTTTTCATTTGTTTGTTATTTGTGGTTTAAAATTTTACTAAAACAATCTGTCGTCTTAAAGCTGCCGTCGTTCTCTTCGTTATCTCGAACGCATTTGTGCCTAGGCACCAGGATTATGGGCGCGTACAGCACGGCTGTTTTTTTCTTTCAGGAGTTAAATATATGTATATTTTTGTTTAGTAAAACTAAACAAATAAAAATATTACAAATATTCAATAATAAGATAAGGTTGATTTAAGCCGACTAAAGAGACTTTCTTCTGAATACCCAGTATTTCTGTAAAACGTAGTTAAAGCCCAGAGATACAATGATGTCAACCATGATTCTGGTTATTTTGTAGTCTATCTTTAGCCAGGTAGTGAGCAAATAGGTACCCGATGATTTTAATAAAATACTGCCGCCAACTACAAATATAAATTTAATGAGTTGTTGTCCAACCGGGGYCTTATTTGCATTTGCAGTGGTAAAAGTCCAGTAGCGGTTTACAGAGAAGTTAACTACTGCGCCAACGATTCCGCCGATGGCAATAGAAATGGTGTAATGAATGTTTAGTAATTCAGTGCATAATATCATTACCAGATAGTCAACTATTCCGCCGGTAAAGGCAGAAAGCTGGGCTTTGGCAAAAACAAATACGGCATTTTTTTTACTCATTAAACACTGTCTTTTTTGGCTAAACGAGCTTCTCGCTCTGCATTGTCACGAATATCGCCAAGTTTTAGCAGTTTTCTGGTATCTAAAAAGTTAATGATAAACAAGGTGATGCAGATCGCTGCCGCAAAATATTCTATTAAGTGTCCGAAAAGAACCTCAGCGATAAGTATCAGGGCCAGAATAATTCTGATTTCGGTAGGGCCTACAATGCCCGAGTCGATGCTGTAGATGTCAGTTATCTTATAGCGTAACTGAGAAATGATCATTGCCCATCCGTATAAAACCACAAAAACGAATGCGATAAGTTCGTATTCGTTTCTGGCATATACCATATAGCC
>NZ_JBFTNT010000024.1:0-38152 GCF_056397585.1 Pedobacter sp. 05L430
CTGTTAAGCGATCAACCAACTCAGCTAAAGCAGCTGGAGTTACTTGTTGTTTAGCATCAGTCCACGCAACAGAAGGATCAACATGCGACTCGATCATTAAACCTTGCATATCTAAGTCTAATGCTTTTTGAGAGATGTAAGGAATTAACTCTCTGTTACCACAGATGTGACTTGGATCGTTGATGATAGGTAACTCAGGGCATAATGTTTTCAATTGGATAGCAAGTTCCCACATTGGTTCGTTACGGAACGAGCTTTTCTCGAATGAAGAGAAGCCACGGTGAATTGCACCTAATTTAGTGATACCAGCGCCATTGATACGCTCTAAAGCACCAACCCATAATTGTAAATCAGGGTTTACAGGGTTTTTAACTAATACAGGAATGTCTACACCTTTTAAAGCGTCAGCAATTTCCTGAACTGTGAATGGATTTACTGTTGAACGTGCACCAATCCAAAGGATATCTACACCAGCAGCTAAAGCTTCTTCAACGTGTTTAGCATTTGCAACCTCTACAGCTGTTGGTAAACCAGTTTCTAACTTAGCTCTTTTTAACCATTCTAAACCTATACTTCCAATTCCTTCGAATTCTCCAGGACGAGTACGTGGTTTCCAGATACCTGCTCTTAAAACAGATACTTTTCCTGTTGCAGCCAATAAATGAGCTGTAGTTAATAATTGCTCTTCAGTTTCTGCACTACAAGGTCCTGAGATGATCAAAGGCTCATTGTTGATGTTAAGCCAGGTGTTAAGCGGTTGAATGTTTAATTGTAATTTCATTGTTTTGGGGTTATATGTGTTAATATTTTATTTTAATTGGATTATTTATGCTAATTATACTTTGTCGTTTTTCTGGTACTCACCCATGATATTAAAGTTCACGGTGTATTTAAGGGCCTGGCGGACAGCTTTATCATAAGCCTCCATGTTTTTCCATTCCATATCTACATAGAAGTAATATTCATTTCTTTTGCCAAGCACAGGCATGCTCTGTATTTTGCTTAAGTTAACCTGCTGGTCAGCAAAGATGTTTAACACCTTAACCAGTGCACCAACATGGTTACTTACCTGGAAGCAAATAGATGCTTTATTGATTGGAGCCCCTTCTTCAGCTGTTCCTTTTTTAAGGATCAGAAAGCGGGTAAAGTTTTTCTTGTTTGATTCAATTCTTCTTTCAATGATATTTAGCCCATACAATTCCGCTGCAAGCGTATTTGCTATAGCAACTGTATCTGTAAGCTGTTCTTCCTTAATGCGCTTCGCACAGGCAGCAGTATCATTGCTCTCTATGATCTGGATCTGTGGGTAATCTTCAAAGAAATCAACGCATTGGCGAATAGCAATAGGGTGGGAAGTAGCATATTTGATATCCTCAAACTTTACACCGGGCAGTGCCATCAGGTGAAGTTGAATAGCCAGGTAAACTTCGCCAACTACAGCGAAATTGTATTCACGTATTAAGGTGTAATTCGGTAGAAGACTTCCGGCTATTGAATTTTCAATTGCCATTACCACGAAGTCTGCGCCATCGTTTTCTAAAACCTCGCATGTGTGTTTAAAGGAAGTACATTCAATGGTCTGAATGTCTTTTCCGAAAAACTTGAATGCGGCCTCTTCGTGAAATGAAGCTTTAATGCCTTGAATTGCTACTCTTGTTCCTTTTTTCATTAGAATATTTTCCCTTTTTAATGGTTATGAAATTATCATAACTGTTATTTTCTCTAAACGAAAAAAGTCCCGGCTTTAGACCGGGACTTTTCGTATACATTTATCTTATTAGATTCTAGTGCATATTAGTCCCGGCTCTTACTAAAGTAGTAGAAGTAACCAAACCAATATGTAGTGATATTTTTCAAAATTTTCTTTTCGTTTCGCCAAATGTACTAACAAAATTTAATTTGTCAATAGTTAATTTAAAAAAATTATTTATTGTTTGTTATAAGGTTCTTGTTGTGGTTCAAAATATTAGGCATTTTCTGACTTGGAAGTTAAGGTGTTTAGGTAAGCAAAACTATCCAAAATGTCGTTTTTTGATACCCTGCAGTTAAAATCACACGCTCCAATGCGGCTCAATAATGAGAACATGATCTGTCCGTTTTCATTCTTTTTATCGCTTTGCATAAATTCCAATAATTGGTCAAAACTTTCTTCCTTAATGTGATATTTAGGATATAATTTTAAAATATAGGTACCGATGTTGTTAAGCTCATCCTCGCTAAGCGTATTGTTTTTGGCCGACAAGAAGCCTTCGCATATCATACCTATGGCTATTGCCTCGCCATGTGTTAAAGGGTTTTTATCGTTTATTAAAGAATAGGTTTCAACCGCATGGCCTATAGTATGCCCATAGTTTAATATTTTTCTTAATCCTTTTTCATGAGGGTCTTCTGTTACAACCTCGTTTTTTATCTCTACCGAACGGTAAATAGCGTTGGCCCCAATTTGTTCGTAATCGCTGTTTTGCAATTCTGCATAATAGTCTTTGTCTACAATTAAACCATGTTTAATCATTTCAGCAAAACCAGAAAGCAGTTCTCTTTTAGGCAGCGTTTTAAGGAAGGAAGTTTCAATAAATACAGCTTGAGGAAGGGTAAACGTTCCAACCATATTTTTTACATTATCTACATCGATACCGGTTTTACCACCTACCGATGCATCAACCTGCGAAAGCAGGGTAGTAGGGATATTAATAAAATCTATCCCGCGTTTATATGTTGAAGCCACAAAGCCACCCATATCGGTAATCACGCCCCCGCCTAAATTTATCATCAAGCATTTGCGGTCTGCCTCAAAATCCAATAGTGTTTTCCAGATGCCAATACAAAAATCTATATTTTTGTTCTCTTCGCCAGGATCTGTTTCAATCAGATCAAATCCTGTAAAATCTCCCAGCATTTCCTGGAACTGAGGTAAGCATAATTCTGCGGTATTCCGATCCACAAATACAAAGATCTTGCTGTATTTGCTGCTTTCTATAATTTCTACCAGAGGGGCAAGATTTGCTTCAAAATGGATGGTATGTCCGGCACTGTTTAATTTGTTCATTAAATGATTGTTATTTTCTGACCCATAAAATCAATTACATCTCCAACCCGCACCTTCAATCGCTTGCGGTAATCAACCTTGCCGTTATATTTTACAAGACCGTCTTCAACAACAGTTTGGGCTTCGCCACCGCTTTGAACAAGTGCAGTTGCTTTTAACAACTGAATAAGGGGAATGAATTCGCCTTCTAATTTAAATTGTATCATTATAAGACAAACTTAGATAAAATTTTTTACTGCCAAAATTACAATTATTTATAGTGTGTTCTACCAGTGGTAGCTATGGAATTTATACTTTTGCAAACGATTTGACTAACTGACATTCACTAATGGAGACATTCCCCAAAAAATCATTGAATTTTGATGATACTGAAGTTGCTTTCCGCAACAAATCTAACTCTGAATTAAACGCCGCCTATTGGCTTTTTAAAATAATAAGCAGTAATTTTTTAACTAAAGTTGGCCCTCCGGTTACCAATTTCTTTTTGAACATTGGCTTACCAATTAAGGGTATTATTAAAGCCACCATTTTTAAACACTTTTGCGGAGGTGAAACGATTGCCGAATGTGCAGAAACAATTACGCAGCTTCATTCAGGTAAAGTAGGCACCATTCTGGATTATTCTGTAGAGGGTGAAGATGAAGAAGCTGTTTTTGATTTTACCTGCGAAGAGATTATCAGAACGATAGATCAGGCCGCTAAAGACAAACGTATTCCAATTACCGTATTTAAAGTTACAGGTATTGGCCGTTTTGCTTTGCTTGAGAAGTTGGATGCAAAACAGGCACTAACATCAGATGAAGAAGCTGAATATGATTTAAAAGCAGACCACCTTATTGCGAAGGCTGCCGGCTATATTTTAGGGGTTAAAATGGTGAGAGGTGCTTACATGGAAAAGGAGCGTAAAAGAGCTGAAGAAATGGGTTATCCATCACCAATACAACCTACTAAAGAAGCATCTGATATTGATTATAACGAGTCGTTAAGGTATTGCATGGCTCATATTGATGAAATCGCTTTTGTCTGCGGAACTCACAATGAAGAAAGCAGCAGGTTATTGGCAGATTTGCTTGATCAGAATAAGATTGCGCACAATCATCCTCATGTTTATTTTGCCCAGTTATTGGGAATGAGTGATAATTTAAGCTTTAACTTATCTGACGCCGGGTATAACGTAGCGAAATACGTGCCTTACGGGCCAGTTAAAGCGGTAATGCCGTATCTTTTCAGAAGAGCTCAGGAAAATACTTCCATTGCCGGACAAACGAGCCGCGAGCTTGGGTTGATTATAAAAGAAAAGAAAAGAAGAAGATTGTAATACGTCATCTCCTTTGGTTAAAAGGAGATGACGGAGTGAAGTTAAATTTACTTCTTTACTTTAAAAGGCTGGCTCCCCGTTAGTAAGTCCCAGAATAAAATGAAATCGCAGGCTAAACTATAGGCCGGATACTGAAACGTAGCAGGTTTGTTTTTTTCGAAAAAGAAATGACCTACCCAGGCAAAGCCATATCCAACTATTGGAATGCCAATCATAAAGCGTAAGTCGTGAAACAATACAGCGGTAAACAATAGTAATACGGCTAACAGGCTTCCGATAAAATGTAATATCCGACTAGTAAGATTACTATGTTCGCTCAGGTAGAAAGGATAAAATTCCTTAAGAGATTTATATCTTTTTTCGGTCATGCGGCAAATTTAACTATAAGATATGATGATCAGTTAAAAATTGCTCCAGATCTTTAGGGTGCTTATCCATTAGAAGTGTATTAAGCCCTGCCAGTTTAGCTCCAACAAGATGCTGTGGGCTGTCATCAATAAACAATGTTTCCTCTGGTATAAGGTTGTTTTCTTTGATGACCTGTTCAAATATCTCAACATTTGGTTTACGAAGGAACATTTGCTGAGAGTAATATGTTTTTTCAAACAGGTGGTTATTATCCTCGACATTATATTCCCGTTTCAGGTAATCTACAATCCAGTTGTAATGAATTTCGTTATTGTTACTAAGTAGAAAAGTGCGGTATTTTTCTTTTACTTTAAGCAGCGTGTCGTGTACCGCAGCAGAGGGAACACCAATCAATAAACTGTTCCATGCGCTGTCAATTTGTTCGTCTGTCAGCCCTGGATTGTTGGCTGCTTCGCGTATTTTAATGCGAAACTGGGCCGGAGAGACAGATCCTGTTTCAAAATCATTAAAAATTTCATTATGATTTTTATGGGCAAAGAACTGCTGAACATCGGTTATACCTAATTGTAAAAGAGCATTTTGAGTCCTTACAAAGTCTATTTCGAATATAACGTTGCCATAATCGAAAATAATATTTTTTATTTTTTGTGCTAAAACTGTTTCCATAATTGGATACAAATATGTAACATTGCACTCGCAAAATCTAATAAGATTTTACAGGGCCATTAGCTCAGTTGGTTAGAGTAGAAGACTCATAATCTTTTGGTCGATGGTTCGAGCCCATCATGGCCCACTAACAAAAAAGCCGTTTTTCGATAAGAAGAACGGCTTTTTCCGTTTCTAAACGTCGACTTTTAAACCTACAGCACTCACTCTGGTAGTTTTGGGATTGATCCGTAGTTTTCAATGGATGTACATGATTGTTTGTTGAAATCGTATTAATTGGCTGAGGACCTATAAATGTTAAAAAATGTTAAATCAGTTTGAAAATTTTATTTTGTTTTTTTGATTTGCTCTCACAGACAAACTATTGAACCGACATTTTTTTAGGCTATTATTATAAATTCTAGTGTTTAGATCATGTTAGTAAATTTCTCACTTACCCACCTTCATGGAAGGTGCAAATCTTTATTGTTTTTTCTATTCCTTTTTGGATTACACCCGGGATTGCATGCCCAAGGTCAGGTTGCAACTATCGACGGCAAATCAGCTTTTACGGCAAGGCTGATCAATATCGAAGCCGCAACGAACGAGACATTTCGTTACAATACGACCTTACGTAATGGATCTGCAAAGCAGGCCCTGTACGAGTTCAAAACGAGTTTGCCGATCGGCTGGATGATCAGTTACAAGGTAGATGGTAATCAGGTGGCCTCTTTAAATATTGACCCGGGTACATCCCGAGATGTATCTATAGAGATCAATGCCACAGCAAGCACCACACCCGGCAAGTACAAAATACCTGTAAAGGCAGTTGCAAATAAGGATACCCTGTCCCTAAATCTGGAGGCAGTTGTAAAAGGGTCCTATGGAATAACCTTAACTACACCAACCGGGAAGCTGAGCGAAGAGCTTACCTCCGGTAACCATAAGGAAATCCTTCTAGAGGTAAAGAACTCGGGTACGCTGCCATTGAATGATGTTGAACTCACATCGCAATTGCCTACTAATTGGGAAGCTTCCTTTGAACCTGCCAAACTTAAACAAGTGGAGCCGGGGAAAAGCGTAAATGTAACTGCAAAGCTTAAAGTTCCGGATAAGACCATCGCAGGAGACTACGCTGCTACCTTTACCGCAACAAATAGTAATGGCAACGCCCAGGCAGCCTTCAGGATGGTTGTTACAACCTCATTACTCTCTGGGTGGATCGGTATTTTGGTTATCCTCTTAGCCATTTCACTGATATATTATCTGATCCGCAAGTATGGTAGAAGATAGAAGAAATGAAGGATCCTATAATACAACTGAAGGGCCTAACCAAATGTTATGGCCCTCAAAGAGCGGTAGATGATCTGAGCCTCAATATCAGTAAAGGCGAGATCTTTGGACTGCTGGGGCCTAACGGAGCAGGTAAAACCACAACTATACTCATGATGCTGGGGCTTACTGATCCAACAGATGGTACTGCATTTGTTTGTGGCTATAATGCAACAAGTAACCCTATTGCTGTAAAAAGAAAAGTAGGTTACATGCCCGATAGTTTAGGCTTTTATGATAACATGACAGCGCTTGAAAACCTAAAGTACATCGCAAGGTTAAATGGCCTCTCCGAAAATGAAATCAGAATACGAACGTCAGAACTGATGGAGATTGTTGGGCTTTCTTCGGTGATGACCAAGAAAACATCAACTTTCTCCCGAGGTATGAAACAACGCCTTGGCCTGGCCGAAGTATTAATTAAGCAACCAGATGTGATCATTCTTGATGAACCAACCCTGGGAATTGATCCGGGCGGCGTACAAGAGTTTCTGACACTTATAAAGCGTTTAAGCAAAGAGCAGGAATTGACCGTTCTGCTTTCTTCACATCATTTACATCACGTTCAGCAAGTATGCGATCGGGTAGGGATTTTTGTAAAAGGCAAATTATTGGCCCAGGGCAATATAGAAACCTTATCAGCCGATTTGTTTGGTCATATGGGACATGTTGTATCTATAAAGTCAGCACATGCTATTCCTCAGCCCTGGTCGTTGCAACAGGAACTGGAGCAATGGGAAGCCATTAAACAGATTACAATGGATAAAGAAACGATAGTGTTTGAATGTAAAGAGAACATTACACCGGCACTGGTCCGCTTTTTTGTTGAAAACGGATACGACATCCTTGGGGTACGTCAAAAAGACTATGGACTGGATGACATCTATCAACAATATTTTGAAGACATTAATTGAAAACCATGAACAGTCAAATTAATATATATAAGACCGCAAAAGGAATCCGGAAATCCAGTCCCTTTGGTGTAGTTCTTCACAAGGAAATGGCAGATCATATCCGAAGCTGGCGCTTTATTGTGCTGATCGGGTTGATCACACTAACGTTCATTGGGTCAATGTACGTGTCCTTAGGTAATATCCGCTCAGCCATAAGCAATACCAATGATCCGGATCACACTTTTCTATACCTTAAGTTATTAACTACCACTGATAATTCCACGCCGCCCTTCCATGTGTTTCTGAGCTTTCTTGGGCCCTTATTAGGTATCAGTCTGGGGTTCGATGCGATCAATATAGAGCAGAACAACGGAACGCTTACAAGAATTATGGCACAGCCCCTTTATAGGGACAACCTGTTGCTGGCCAAGTTTGTAAGTGCCATGATCATGGTCGGCACCTTATTCTTCGTATTAACTTTGTTGATGACAGGAGGAGGTCTGATCCTGACAGGGGTAAGGATGGAGCCACAGGAACTGTTAAGGATATTAGGCTTCGTGGTGATCAGCCTTATCTATGTAGGCTTTTGGCTGAGTTTGTCTATCGTACTATCTATTAAGTTCAGGCAAGCGGCTACTTCAGCGCTTACCGCTATAGGTATATGGCTATTTTTTACAGTATTTTACCAGATTATTGTCAACCTTGCAATCAGGTCCATTCTGCCTGATCCCAGTTTTTTGAGTCAGGACCAAATCCTGCGTTACAATGAGTTTATCCTCGATCTGTTGCGAATCGCACCCAACCAGCTTTATACAGATGCGAGCACAACCATGCTGATGCCATCCGTTCGAAGTCTTGGCCCGATGACGATGGAGCAAATGGCCGGTGCAATACCTGCGCCTTTGCCATTTAGAGAGAGCTTAATGATCGTGTGGCCTCAGGTAAGTGGTCTTATAGGAGCAACCGCAGCTTGTTTTGCGCTTTCCTATTATCTGTTTATGCGTCGTGAAATTCGATCTTAAATATGTTATATAAAATGATACAGGAATACTACATTCCCGGTATAAGCTGGTTTCGGTTGATCTTTAATGATAAGCGTAGCTTCAATAACAACTTTGGTAACACCTCTCAAGTTTGCTATCGAATTAAGCTTAGCCTTTAGTTGTACCTCACTGTCAACTAAAACGGCCTGGCCAAACCTAAAAGACTCTATACCGTAGTTTATTTCCATTTTAATGTTGCGAACATCGGCAATCTGTTTCCATAAGTATGGAATTAACGATAAGGTTAAATATCCATGTGCTATTGTAGCCTTAAATGGACCTTCGCTTTCCGCTTTTTCTTTATCAACATGAATCCATTGGTGATCCAATGTTGCATCAGCGAATTTATTAATCTGTTCCTGATCTATTTTATGCCAATTAGAAATACCTAACTCTTTGCCTAAATGCGATTTATATTCTTCAAAACTATTGATTATTAACATATATGTATTTATTTATCAATTAAGAGCCATTTCTATACCTTAGACAAAAGCATCAACTGTGCCAAGTTAACAATAAGTTGATTTGAACAAAACTTCTTTCCAAGAATATTTTACTGTTTGGCTTTCTTTAGGATAATTTAGCTAAATAAATGCATTTCTGAATTCTAAAGGCGAAAGATTGGTTTTCTTTTTAAATAACTTGCTAAACGACTGTGAATGTTCAAAACCTAAGGTATAGGCTATTTCACTTACAGATAAAGTTGTGGTAGATAATCTTTCTTTTGCTTTTTCAATCAGCTTTTCATGTATATGTTGCTGGGTACTTTGGCCAGTTAATGTTTTAAGTAACCCACTTAAATAACTGGGTGATACATTTAGTGCTTCCGCAATGTATGTTACGGTAGGGAGGCCCCTTTTCATTAAATCGTCACTGTTAAAATATTCGGTAAGTAGGTCTTCCAGCTTGTTTAAGGTTTTATGGCTGCTTATTTTTCTAGTAAGAAACTGCCGGTTGTAAAACCTTCCTGCATAAGTTAGCAATAATTCTAGTTGAGCTATAATAAGGTCCTGACTGAACTTGTCTATATTGGCCTGGTACTCCTGCTCAATGTTTAGCATAATGGCGGAAATCATTTCCTCTTCTTTTTCAGATAGAAACAGGGCCTCATGCACAGAATAATCAAAGTATTCGTATTCCTTTATTTTTCTGGCCAGCGGGGTATTCCAAAGAAAATCGGGATGGATATAGAGTATCCATCCTGAATGTTTCAATTTCTCGTTATTGTTCACCTCAATGCTAAAAACCTGTCCGGGCGACATAAAAGTCATAATGCCTTCATCAAAATCATAAGCCTGCTGGCCGTATTTCATTTTGCCATTAAAGTTTCTTTTTAGCGCAATGCAGTAAAAATCCAACACCAGACTAACCGGTTCACTGTCTTGCAAACGCGATATCGCTTCTACGTTAATCACGCTAATCAGCGGATGTTCGGGTTTAGGTAGTTCCCTGAACTTATGAAATTCGCTGATCGTTTTAAACCTATGGGGTGCTGTACTGGCCATATCACAAATTAATCATTTTAGTTAAAGACCGCGGCAAATTCTTTTGCAAAATCACTCAATTTTACTTTTCCCATAACTGCCGGTTTATTGCGGTTATAATCTTCTGCCAACAAACCGTTATGAAGACTTGCATACATTTCAGTCAGGCCAGCTGCAATGCGGGGGTTCATTCCAATTGATTCTAAACCGTTTTGCGTTTCTTCATCAGAAATGATCACCCATTTCAACTCAGGCTTGCCTATGGCAGTTCCTAAAATACGTGCAGTTTGGTTGCCTGTAAGTTCTTCGCTGGCTACATAGCGTACTTTTCTGCCGGTAAATGGTATTACTAATTCTTCGGCAACCGCGGCAGCAATGTCTATTGGCGAAACCCATGGGATAATACTTTCCGCACCATAGTTTGCGGCTATAACGCCACCGTTTTTGATCATATCTGTATAGCCATATAGATTATAAAAGAAGGATGTAGGGCGGATGTGGGTAATGGCTACTTCTGGCGATAACCCATTTAAAATACCTTCAACATTGTGTGCACCAAGCAGAATACCCGAACCCTGTTCTAAATGGGCACCAATGGTACTCAGGTTAACTACGCGTGTTACCCCGGATTTTTCAATGGCATCGGCGTAGTTTTGACCAAGCTGGCGATAGTAAGCAAGAAGATCAAGGCTATGGTCAAAGTAATTGTTGGGTGGCACCATGGTATATGCTGCATCTGCGCCGGTAAAGGTTTCTGTCAAAAAGTTTACATCTTCTAAAGAACCTATAGCAGGTATGGCACCTAAATCTGCTATCTCAGTTTTTTTGTCCGGGTTACTGCTTATTACGGTAACCTGGTGACCTTGTTGTACTAATGTTTTGGTTAATGGTCTGCTAATGTGACCTAATGAACCTGTGATTGTTATTTTCATCGGAGTATAATTTTATTGATACTCCAAAGGTCTGCAGGATAAAGCAGGGGTATGTAGCCGAATCTACTGTTGTTGTAGTCAGATTTAAGTACCCTTCTTTCTCAATTCATTTGCTAAACCTTTAATAAATAAGTAATTAATAGTCCCGCCAATCACGCCGCCTGCCACCGGTACTAAGCGTCTGCTTAATTTAGATCCTAAATTCATCAGTATTTTCTCTGCAACCTCTTCCATAATGTTTTTGCTGATGGCCAATTTGGCATCGGCCTTAACAGATGAGGCTACAATCTTAAAAAAGTCGTCAAAACTGATTTTATACTTGCCGGTATTGTGGTAAGAAATAGCCAGGGTAACCCTAAATTGCTGAGTGATAATGTTAATCACATCCAGCGGTGTACCAATAAGCATGGTGCCAACGCCACCCACTCCGGTAATTAATCCTGAGCCTGCTGCCAATAAAGCACATTGATTGGTAAATTTATCGATCCCCATAGCATCCACACCTTTTTTGATGTTCAGCTGGTCAATCTGATTAAAAATCTGCTTAAAGCCACCTGCTGCCAGTTGCTTAAAGCTTCCCTGGATGTCCGTTCTTACCTTTTTAAAATTGATCCGCTTAAACGATGGTAAATTCATTCCTTTTTGTTTTAGTACAAATTGATAGTACTACTTTCATGCCAGAGCAGAAATTCAAAAAAAGTAAATAGATTTGTTTTCCTTCAAAAACCTGTTTTTGTAATGAATAGTGCGTTAAAGCAACATATAGAAAAAATTACTCCATTAACGGATGCCGAATTCGAATATGTTTCTTCAATGTTCAGCAGTAAAAAGCTTAAGAAACATCAATTCCTGGTACAGGAAGATAGTGAGGTCCACAACGAGTATTGGGTAGTAAAAGGATTGCTTAAAGCCTACCATACAGACGAAGACGGGAAGATACACATTCTGCAGTTTGCCATGGAAGACTGGTGGATCACCGATTTTCAGGCCTACATGAATTGCACCCCGGCAACAATTGCTATAGATTGTATAGAAGACTGTGAATTGCTTGTTTTATCGAGAGATAATAAGGAAAAGCTGTGCAATGAATTACATAGCATTGCCAATTTCTTTCGTAAAAAATCCAATGTTGGGTATGTTGCACTGCAACAGCGTATCCTGCTGTTGCTCAATAAAAATCCTCAGGAAAGATATAACCGTCTGTTTAAACTGAATCCAAAATTGCTCCAGCGTCTTCCTAAAACTTTACTGGCATCTTATTTAGGGGTGTCAAGAGAAACCCTAAGCCGGTTAAGCCATCCATAGTGTGCGTGTAATCACAATTATTTTGTGATTAGCATCCTTCTTGCTGTCGTATTATTGTTCCAACTTTGCATCATTATATTTTATCTTATATAGAATGAATTTGATCAAAAAAGGAATGATGGCTCTTGCTGCGTGTGCCATTTTCATCTCCCTAACCTTGTCTGCGGCGGCACAATCAAAAAATAAAGCAAATACTATGAAAAAGAAAATTCTGTTTGTGGTTACCAGCCACGATAAAAAAGGAAGCACCGGTGATCCCACAGGTTATTACCTGGGTGAAGTAACCCATGCCTGGAAAGTACTAAAAGATGCGGGTTATGAAATAGATTTTGTTAGCCCGAAGGGAGGTCAGCCTCCGGTTGATGGCCTGGATTTAAGAGATGCAGTAAATAAGGAATTCTGGGACGACCAATATTATCACAATAAAATCAATCATAGTTTAAAACCTGCTGAGATAAAGCCCGAAGAATATTCAGCTATTTATTATGCAGGGGGGCATGGAGCGGTTTGGGATTTTCCTGATAACGAAGAAATCTCGGCAATAGCCACTAAAATATACGAAAATAACGGTATTGTCAGTGCGGTTTGTCATGGTCCTGCAGGGATTGTGAACATTAAATTGCGCGATGGCAAGTACCTGATAGCTGGTAAGAAAGTGAACGGCTTTACCAATGAGGAAGAGGTAGCCGTTAAATTGGATAAAGTTGTTCCTTTTTTATTGGAAGATAAGCTGATTGAGCGAGGTGGCATTTATGAAAAATCGGCCCCCTGGCAAGAGCATGTAGTAACTGATCAGCGATTGGTTACCGGACAAAATCCCCAGTCTGCACATGCAGTTGGTAAAGCGGTTTTGGCATTACTTTCAAAATAAATACAATATTAATGCAGCTATGACGGCAGGAGCATAGCTGCATTAATATTACTTGTATATCAATTAGTTTTTTAGTAATTTCAACTTACTGATAATATAGGGATTAGCTGGCTACGGTAACCTCGTAACAGGCATTTGTCAGGACCAGACGGACCACCATATTTTAATTTATTAGCATAGCTATGTTTATATCGATTATCACTCCTACCTATAATCGTGCTGATACGCTTCATCGTTGTTATGAGTCGTTGAGCAAACAGTCTTTTAAAAATTTTGAGTGGATTATTGTTGATGATGGCTCTACAGATGATACATCAGAAACCGTGTCGGCGTGGCAGCGTGAGTCGCCTTTAAATATTAATTATTATCAGAAACCCAACGGGGGCAAGCCCTCTGCCGTAAATCAGGGCGTAAAGCTTGCAAGCGGTGAAATGTGTGCAATACTTGATTCCGATGATGCCCTTTGCCACGATGGGCTTAAAACCTTAGTTGATGAATGGGAAAGCCTCTCACCGGATGTAAGGGATAAGTATTGGTGTGTATGTGCTTTGGTGGAGGATTCGATTACAAAACAGGTTGTCGGCGACTTATTTCCTGCAGATCACATCACCATTACAGGAGGTGAATTTCAGTTTAAGTATAAAATAATAGGTGAAAAATTTGGCTTAATGCGTACCGCATTGTTAAAGAAGAATCCATATCCAGAAGCAGAGGGCTATAAATTTGTACCCGAAAGTTATATTTGGAATAGGTTGGGGCGACAATACCAGTACATCTGCATCAATACAGTAGTGCGAACTTATTTTATCCCAACAGGCTCTGGTTTTGGCAATCTGAGTGGCAAAGCAAACAGAATCCGAAATGCCAAAGGTTTAACTATGTGTGATGTTGATGTAGTGAATGAAGACCTGCCACATTGGTTTTTCAGCTCGCCCGTATTCTTTTTCAAAAGAGCCGCTCAGCTCTCCCGTTACGGAATGCATTCTGAATCTTTTTTGCGCCAGTATAACAGCATAGGAACCGGATGGGGTAAGGCGCTTGTTTTACTCTCGTTCCCACTTGGCTTTACACTTTATTTAGCAGACAAGCTATGGTTTAAATATTATTACGCCCCAGCCAAGGCTAAATTATTAAGAGATACCGTTTCCTGAAACCGATAGTTCAAAATTGGAATTGGTGGCGAAGGGTGTCCGCAATATGGATTAAACAGAGAACGTTTCTAAATTGAAATGATCTTGCCTGGTCTGTTTACTTTGTTTTAGCTTTGGCCAAAATTAAAAATAGATGTCAAAAACGAAGCTTACAATTAACAATAACGGATCGGTAAAGATAGAAGGCGATTTTGAAATCGTTGACAAGAATGGTGAAGTGTACGGATTGCAGGGCAGAACTGTGCTATCAATTTGTCGCTGCGGACTTTCAAAAAATAAACCATTTTGCGATGGATCTCATAATGGTCATTTTGAGCATGAGGCTGTGGCGTTTGATCTGCCTCCTAAAAAGGTTTAATTTGCCGGAAGGGTATAAATTATAAAAAGGGGTTTCAATTTGATACCCCTTTTTTTACTTCACTTCTTTAACAAGTAAATTATCAATGCTTGCCAGTGAATCATAGGCCCTAACGCCAATCATACCGCTTTTAAATTCTGAATCTTTTACAGATATCAATGGCTTTTCTGATCCGTTAAAGTATACCTTAATGTCACTGCCTTTGGCTTCTATTTTAACCTTGTATGACTTTCCTATTTCTAATTTTTGCTGTTCTGATGCAAGTGCAACCCATTTCTGGTCAGATGATTTGCCCAATTGGATCGTGCCTGTTTCTGCATCAATTCCCAGGTAATAGCCCTTATACATATCTGCACCAAGTACCGCATCCGTCACTCTAAAAACCAGACCGGCATTTCCTTTTGAGTTTAGCTGTACGGTGGCCTCGTAGCTCAGGTCCTTAAACATGGTACTGCTCGCAATCGCTTTTGAACCATGGATCCCATATCCCCAGGAACCTTTGTTAGATGCGGCGTGGATTGCTCCATCTTTAATAAACCAGCTGCCGCCATATAACAACCAGTCTTTAACTGTAGCATTGTCAAAGTTTTCTTTAAACAACTTACGCGGACTTTCAGGCGTGCCAATTACAGGAAAATTACTGATTCTGATGTTTTCACTTCCAAAAGGAGTAAGGGTTATTTCTTCTGTCTGTTCCGATGAAGCAACCGGACTTCTTGGTACTTCAAAGGCATGCATTTTATTATAAGCCATGGTCCATGAAGGTATTTTCTTTGCAGAGACTTTCAGTTTAACAGGCGTAGTGGCTTGGATAAACGGATTCTCGGGCATAGCTGTGTTTTGAACTTTTACCGAAGCAGCCAGATTCTTACGATCTATCACCAATCCATAGTTCCAGGGCGAAGCAGAGGACACCTCATAGTCAAAAAAGCCTTCTACAGGATGTTTTTTACGAATACTGTATTTAGCATTCATCTGTAATCCATACACCAAGGGGCCACGTTCTACAGTAACCGATTGGTTTACCTGATCTGATACTTTTACTTCCATTGGGAAATTAAGTACTACCTCGTCATTGCTGCTCCATGATCGGTTTACGGTATAAACCTGACCGATTTTAACATTCGATAATGCTTTGCCATTCACCGCTATTTGCGGATTTTTACACCATTCGGGTATTCTTAATTTCAATGGGAAAGTGGCAGCCTTTGCTAAGTCTATTTTAATTCTGATCTGCTCTTCAAAAGGATAGTTGGTCACCACATTCAATTTAACGGGAACGGCATCAGCTACAAAAGCATTCAGCTCAACCGGGGCATAGGCAATTACGGCCAAACCCTTATCAGGAGTTGCTGCCCAGCTGTTTTTTACAAAATAAGGCCATCCCATGTGCATGTTGTACCTGCAGCATCCCATGCCGGAGTACGGACTTAAAAGGATTCCTCCATCGTAGTCCTCATCAAAACCAGAGTTACCGTGCTTACATACCACCTGGTTGGGCTGTGTATAATATAAATGAGATTTAATGTCTCTGCTAAACTGCGATGGCAAGGTGTTAAAAGCAATTTTCTCCAGTCTGTCGCCAATCTGTGTATCATGAACTATTCGGGCTGTGGTTTCCAGAYTTTGCATCCATTCTACCACGGTACAAGTCTCCGTTCCCTGAAAGGAACTTCTGCCAGCCAGGAATTCTGTTCCCGATGCAATGCCCGATGCCTGTCCGTGATCTCTTATTAAATTATAGATTCCTTTTTCAGTTGCATCTCTGTAAAATGGAGTGTTGTTCAACTGTGAGTAAATTGCCGGAAGTTTAAGCGCCTGACCAACACTAACGCTGTGTTTGGTATGGAAATCATCGCCATAATGGTAGAACTGGTTATTTGTATAGATATCTGCCCAAGGATAGGCCTGTGATTTTAGTTTTTCTGCTAAGGTTAGCAGCGACCTTTCGCCAGTTCTGTTGTATAACCACAATACCAATTCTATGTTGTCGCCGGTTCTAGATTTGCTCCATTCCGTTAATGGTTTTTTATCCAGGTTCTCCAGCTGATACTTAAAATATTTGGTAAAAAAACCAATCACCCGTTCATCGCCGGTAGCCTCATAATAACTTTGTATGGCATACATCATTGGCATTCTTGGCCACCAGTCGTTCATTTTTGCTGGGCCAAAAGCTCCGTTCGCCTGCTGGTGGTCTAATGTCCAGTTTATCCATTTCTGCGATTTTGCTTTTAATTCAGGATTATCCAATGTATAAGCCAGTGCTATAAGTCCTTTTACGTAATAAGGAACACGTTCCCAACCTTCGCCATTGCCACCCAGCCAATCAGATTCAGGGCCAAGGTTAGATGCCTCCGGATAAAGTTCTTCGGCATGTCCGGTTGCGCCATCTTTTTGCAATTCCAATTGTTTCAATAACCAGCCTTTGGCTTTTATACTGCCAAGGGGAAGCTGTATGTACGTGTCGGCGGTTAGCGGCGCACGGTTGTATATATATTGCTTTCCAGGGCTGTTTTGCGCAAAGAGCAATGACGGGATCGAAGCAAATGC
The DNA here is from genome assembly GCF_056397585.1 of Pedobacter sp. 05L430. Classification (NCBI taxonomy): domain Bacteria; kingdom Pseudomonadati; phylum Bacteroidota; class Sphingobacteriia; order Sphingobacteriales; family Sphingobacteriaceae; genus Pedobacter; species Pedobacter sp. 05L430. The sequence continues at coordinate 17,298 of NZ_JBFTNT010000024.1, forward strand.
CAAGATGAGTGATTTCTTAACGTTCATGTTTATAAATGGCTTTGTGTGTTTAAAGAACAAGTTTATTATAAAATATTTACTGTTTCAGCTCTTATATGTAAATTGATACAATCTGAAGAATTTTTGAAACGTATAGGCGAGTATTATCACTGAATGTTAATATTACTTAATGAATGGATAAGAAATCAAAATTACGGGTTTCAGAATGTGCTTTATTTGTTGCCGAATTTAGTTGATCTCATGAAATGAAAAAGTACCTGTTTATTCCCCTCATCCTTTGTGTTTTATTTTTAACACCCTGCATGCTTATTGCCCAAATAACGGAAAGGCCAAGACCTGTTGAATGGGATCAGCTGGTAGAAGGCGGGCGGTTTAAAGATCGTTTGTTACCTATGCCAAAAGGCAAGCTCAGCAGTGATACCTGGGGTGCCAAAGGTGTATTGCCAAGGTACGTAGATAATGGCATTGAAGACCGCATCAGATCTTATTGGGGAGGGAAAATAATTTTAGGATCGGATAAACTCTATCACCTTTATGTAGCCGGCTGGCTCGAAAGTTCGGCGAAAGGTCATGCCGAGTGGCCAAATTCAATTGTTTACCATACGGTAAGCGATAACTCAATTGGCCCTTTTGTGGTAAAAGACACTATAGGCAAAGGGCATAATCCTGAAGTTTTCCGGATCAAAGACGGCAGATATGTGATTTATATTATTGACGGATATTACATTTCAAATAGTTTAAACGGGCCATGGGAATTAAAGCATTTTGATTTTGAGAAAAGAGATCGCCCGATTATCGAGGGCCTGTCTAATTTAACCTTTGCGCAAAGAGAAGACGGCTCTTACCTTATGGTGTGCAGAGGTGGTGGTGTATGGATCAGTAAAACAGGAATTTCTGCTTACAATCAAATTACCGACAGAAGGGTATACCCCAATGTAAAGGGCGAGTTTGAGGATCCGGTGGTGTGGCGCGACAATGTTCAATACCATTTAATTGTGAACGACTGGTTAGGCAGAATCGCCTTTTACCAACGCTCAAAAGATGGGGTTAACTGGGTTACAGATCCCGGAGAGGCATATACCATTGGAGTAGCTAAACATGAAGACGGACAGGTGGAAGACTGGTATAAATTTGAACGTATTAAAGTGCTTCAGGATAATTATGGAAGAGCTATTCAGGCGAACTTTGCAGTAATAGATACTTCTAAGGCAGATGATAAAGCCAGCGACCGCCATAGTTCCAAAAACATCAGCGTACCGTTGAACCCGGGGGTTTTGCTGACCATGCTGAACAAGGAAATGCCGACAGCTAAAACCAAAGTGATCAGCGTTAAAATTGCAGCCGAAAAAGGCTTTAACCCGCAAATAGATGTAGATGTTAAATCCCTTCGTTTTGGGGCGTCAACAGAAGTTAACTTTGGCAGGGGCAGCAAGGTATTAAGTGTGGTAAAATCAAACAAAGATCTGATTGTAAATTTTGATGCCAAAGGCAGTGGCATCACAAAAGAGGAATTTGCACCAAAGCTGATCGGGAAATCTACCGCAGGTAAGCTGCTTTACGGATACACCCGTGTGCCATGGTTAAACTATAATGAGGCCATTCTTTCAGCCCGTAAACCGGTATTTAGCTCAGAGAATAATAAAACCAAACTAAAAATAGAGGTAGAAAATTTTGGCCAGGTAGTGTCTAAAAAAAGCGTTTTAGAAGTTACCTGTCTTGTTGGTAACGAGAAGAAAACTTTAGGCATAGCAGCGGTTCCGGTACTACAGCCATACGGTAAAACAGAAGTTAGTTTGCTTACAGATCAGGTATTTGAAAAAGGGAAGGAGTATGCGTTTTCTGTAACGGTGAGTACCAATAACACAAAAGTTTCCGTATTCGAGTTTAAAGCGGTTCCTGTTAAATAAGATCAGAATGTTTCTTTTGTCTTCAGGTCTGAGATATGTAAGTTTTCGAAATAGCCTATTCCTGCTATTGTCAGTTTAACTCCCATTATCTTACCAATTGATTTGTTGTACTGTGTTTTAAAAGCTTCTTTAGAGTTGATGTATAGTTTAACCTGTTTGTTTTCAATTCGAAGCTTTAAATCAGCGCCGGTACTCAGGTCATGTCCAAGCGCCCTAAGGTCATATTTTGCGCCATCTTTAACATCTTCAGAAAACTGATAATGTGCCCAGGCCACACATTCGGGTTTAATGATGCCAAACACATGCTTATCCTTTTCTCCGTAAATAAACAGATCTGCTTGTGAGCATCTTACACCGGCCCTGTTTTCGGAAGAGGCAACGTGCACCGTCAGTTCAAAATTATCTCCGTTGATATTGGTAGGTCTTACGTGTGAAAAATGAACAAAGAACGTGCGGTTGGTATCCACACCGGCACTGTAAACTTCTCTTGCTGATACCGTAATTGGCGTTCTAAGGCCTAAATCTTTTACTAAAACCGGGTATACTCTTGTGGTATCCTGCATCACAGAAGTAATGGCACTCCAGGTTTTACTTTGCAGATAAACATATCCGGTATCGATGGGTCTTTTCTTATACAACAGCACAGGGTAGTACCTTCCTGGGATTTCGTAATAATGATTAAAAAGGCTGTCTGAGAGGTTAACCCTCTTTATCTTACCATCACCAAAATCAACAGAGAAATTAGAAGATGAATCAGGCAATGGTCCTGCTGCGTCCAGTTTAAATATAGCCGAATGTGGAGTAAGTCCTTCGGGGTTTATGCACTTCAGCTTTACGTTCTGGGCAAAAAGATCCGTGCCTGTATCTGGTTTTCTTAATAGTACTATCGCAATAAACGTAACCAGTACTATAAAAGCAATAAAGTATAACATTTTCTTATTGCTTTCCTGCTTATGCGTTTCAGGGGTTTTTGCAGGTGCCTTCTGTACTAATCCGGTTTTTACATCTATAATGGGATTCTTAAACTCAAATTCGTACCAGTCTCTGTAGCCTATAAATTTCGCAAGGGCATCGCGTGTTGCCTTTTGTGGATAATACCGGGTAGATGTTTTAGATTTTCCAAAGATTCTTTTAAGGGTGCTTTCGCTTAAATGAATGGATGTTTTACGTGACAATAAACCACTTAACCTTACATAGTCGCTGTTCGTCCAATCAGAAATTGGTTTTTCACCGATCTGCTCAGCTACCTTCTGACAGCATATGTCCAGCTGTTGAAAAAATATTGAATTTTCAGCTTGTTCAGAATACCTATTCATCTGGTGTAAGTGGTTGTTTTATAGTTGGTTAGGTTATCTAAAATATTGACCAATATTTTGGATATGGTATTGGCGGTTCATTCTGTAAAACGGGATATAAATTTACTAAACCAATCAAAACTAAATCAGATTGACAAATAACAATCTTTTTTAAAACTTAACCAAATATAAATGAAAAGAAAATTATTACTTCTGGCGATGTTTTTAGGCCTGCAATATGCAGCCGTCGCGCAAACCAAAAAAGTATCGGGTAAAGTTATCGATGCCACCACAAAACAACCTCTGGCGGGTGTTAGTATTACTGTTACAGACACCAGGCAGGGAACAAGTACAAATGCGGAAGGTGCGTTTACCTTAAATGCCCCTTCCGAAGCAAAAACCATTCTGTTAACATTTGTTGGCTACCAGGACCAAGTTGTTGAACTTACGGGTAAACCACTTCAAATTGGTCTGCTGGTCGATAATAAGGACCTCACCGAGGTTGTAGTAGTTGGTTATGGTACGCAAAGAAAAAAGGACCTTACCGGCGCAGTAACTTCAATAGGATCAAAGGATGTAGGAGGGCGGCAAACACTTCAGGTTTCTGAAGCCCTGCAAGGCAGTGTTGGCGGTGTTTCTGTAACCCGTACCAGCAGTGCTCCCGGCTCCGGATCCAACATCTCTATCAGGGGGATTACTACCATTGGAACAAACAGCCCGCTAATTATTCTGGACGGGGTGCCTGTAAGCAATATTGATAATGTAAACCCAAATGATGTTGAAAACATTACGGTACTAAAAGACGCTGCCTCGGCTGCAATTTACGGATCAAGAGGGGCGGCAGGCGTAATTTTAGTAACTACTAAAAGAGCTAAACAGGGGCAGAGCAGTCTGGAATATAACTACGAGTATGGCGTGCAAAGAGCAACCGCATTACCTGAATATGCAGGCGTACAGGATTATATGCGCTACTTTAATGAGCAGGCTACTAATGATGGTGCTTCTACCGGCCCTTTTCCACAATCAAGTATCGACAAGTACCTGGAAAACAACCTGGCAGATCCGGATAAGTATCCAAATACCAATTGGCAGGAAACCGTTATGACCAATAAATCGGCCCCACGCCAACGCCATGATCTGGTGTTTACCATGGGAACTGATAAAATAAAAACCAAGGCTTCGCTGGGCTATTCAGATGCCGGAGCATTTTACGACAACAGATCTTACAACAGATACCTGTTTCGTATCAACAACGACCTGCAGCTGAACAGCAAAATGAATATCAACTTAGATGTTGCCTATAAAAGAACAACCAACAAAGGCAATGCAAATGAATTAAGTAACAACTACAATCCCATTTATGAGGCGCGTATTATGCCTCCAATTTATGATGATTTCTATTCCAACGGGCTTTTGGCTTTTGGAAAGGATGGCAGAAACCCAATTGCCCAGATCAATGAGGGAGGATTTAGTAAAACCCTTGCAAATCAAATCAGCGGTCGCATTATGTTTAATTACAAACCCATTCAGGGACTTACGCTGACCATGCAGGTAGCACCAACTTTTGATCTGGATAAGGACAAGTATTTCTCTAAACAAATAAAGTTTACCAATGCCGATGGCAGTGTAAGTACCATTGTGAACCAGCCTAAAACTATCCTGAGCGAAGGCAGAAATGAGGCTTTTAGCATTAACGGGCAGTTGCTTGCTAACTATACCAGAGAGATTGCAAAAGACCATACCATTGATGTGCTTGTGGGTTATGAAGAAAATTACAGGTCACTTGAATCTTTGGGTGCTTCCAGAACCGGTTTTGCCCTTGTTGATTTTCCTTACTTAAATGCCGGAAGTACAGAACTGAGAGACAACTCGGGCAGTGCAAACGAATCAGGATTACATTCCCTGTTCAGTCGCTTGCAGTACAATTATAAAAACAAGTATTACATCCAGGGAAATATCCGTTCAGACAGATCTTCCCGATTTGCTGATAAATTCAGAAATGCGGTATACCCATCGGTTTCGGCAGGCTGGACAGTTACCGAAGAAAGCTTTATGAAAAGTATGAACTGGCTTTCTTTCCTTAAATTAAGAGGATCATGGGGCCGTGCTGGTAATGAACGATTGTTAGACAGGAACAATAACCCCGCTTACTATCCTTACCAGGCAACCATAGATTTTACAAATGCACTGTTCTATCAGAATGGAGTTGTTACCCCGTTAACTGGAGGCGGACAACAGGTATATGCAGTAGAGAATATCAGCTGGGAAACCAGTCAGACCACCGATGTGGGATTAGATGCAGCTTTTCTTGATAACAGGTTAACCGTTTCTGCTGATTACTATAAAAAGAAAACTTACGATATCCTTTTGCCGCTTGATATTCCGCTTTACTTAGGATATGACAAGCCTAACCAAAATGCGGGGGTATTAAATGTGAAGGGATGGGAACTGGAAATGGGCTGGAAAGATAAGATCGGGAACGTGAATTACGCTGTTGCAGCGAACGTTTCAGACGCCAAATCAAAAATCGGAGATCTAAAAGGGACAGAATTTAGAGGTGATCAGATTATCCGTAATGGCAGCGAATACAATGAATGGTTTGGTTATAAAGCCAATGGGATATTTCAGACAGCGGCAGAAGTTGCGGGAGCACCAGTGCTAAATGCAAACACTAAAGCAGGAGATATCCGCTACCAGGATCTGAATAATGATGGAAAGATCACTACCGACGATAAGGTGTTGCTTGGCGGAGCTTTACCCCGCTATCAGTATGGAGGAAATATAAGACTTGATTATATGGGCTTTGATTTTGGTGCAGTATTTCAGGGAGTTGGGAAAAAGTTAAGCCGGTTAAACGACGAAGTTACCCAACCATTTGCCGAAGCTTTTGGAAACGTACCAATTGAAATGGTTGGGAAATTCTGGAGCCCGAATAATACTGCCGAGCAAAACCTTCAGGCCACTTATCCAAGGTTATCGCGTACCTCTACGTCGAACAACTATACTTTGTCTGACTTTTGGTTAATCGACGGCTCTTACTTTCGTGTAAAAAACCTTACGCTGGGCTATACTTTAAAGGAAAGCTGGATAAAAAAGGCAGGCATTCAGTCGTTCCGTTTCTATGTCTCAGCTAACGACCTGTTTTCGTCCAGTAAGTTTCCAAAATATCTGGATCCTGAAGCCGGAAACTATGCTTACCCAATTGTAACCACAATATTGGCCGGTGCAACCTTAAAATTTTAATCATGAAAAAGTTCTATTTAATTATCATCATATCTGTAGGTCTTTCGGCCTGCAATAAACTCGACCTCAATCCACTTTCTGAGGCCTCGACCGGGAATTTTTATTCCAACCAAACCGAATTGGAACTGGCTGTTAATGACCTTTACCGACTGGTTTTCTGGGGGAATGATAACGAATTGTTTGGCGACAATGAGTGGCACCGCGGCCAGTTAACAAATGCAGTGATCGGCGGCACGATGAATGCCGACGATGCTGCGGTGCAAACTTATTGGTTAAACTGTTACAAAGCCATTGCAAGAGCGAACTCGTTTCTAGCCAATAAAGATAAAGCTGCGGCCAATACGCCAGCAGCAGTGATGTTGAGACTGGAAGCAGAGATGCGTTTGATCAGGGCAAACCAATATGCTAAACTGGTTACCCATTTTGGCGACGTTCCCTTATTAACAACCACTTTAACCCTCGAAGAATCATACGGGATCACCAGAACCGGTAAAGATCAGGTACTTGATTTTATTTTTAAAGAGCTTGATTTTGCTATCGCCAATTTGCCTGAGACCTATGCGCAGGCCGAAGTGAAAAGGTTAACCAAGGGTGCAGCCTTAGCTGTAAAAGCACGAACTGCTTTGTATGTAGGGAAATATGACGTGGCACGCGATGCTGCAAAAGCAGTAATGGATTTAGGTGCGGCCAATGTTTATAGCCTTAATGCCAGCTATTCTCAATTGTTTTTAAAAGCAGGTGAAACCAGCAAAGAGCTAATTATCAGTATTCCAAGAGATCAGGCCCAACAGGTTTTTAACGGAGCAGGTTATGTGCAGGACAATATTTCCAGAAATGCCGGTGGCTTTGGCGCCCAATTGCCAACACGGGATATTGTGGATGCTTATGAGTGTACTGATGGTAAACCCATTGATGAGTCGCCTTTGTACGACCCTAAACAGCCCTTCAAAAACCGCGATCCCCGTCTCACGGCAACTGTTGTGGAGTTCAACACCCAATGGCTGGGGTACAATTATACCCCGCATCCGGATTCTTTAACGGTTTATAGTTCAAAACAGAACAAAAGTGTATCCAATAAAGATTCACGTGCGGTTGCCGCATTTGCAAGCTATACCGGTTTCCTTTGGAAAAAGGGTATTGACCAAACCTGGGCCGACCGACTTGCCGAAGACAACGATGCCATCATTATCAGGTATGCCGAGATGCTGCTGACTTATGCAGAGGCAAAGGTAGAACTGGGAGAAGCGGATGCTACTGTTTTAGATGCCATTAACCAGGTGAGGGCAAGAGCCTATGGTGTTACTGCTGCACAAACCACCTTATATCCTGCTGTAACGACAACAGATCTAACAGAACTTAGAAAAGTTGTACGGAGAGAAAGAAGGGTAGAATTTGCAAAAGAGGGGCTTCGCTACATGGATTTGATCCGCTGGCACCTGGCCGAAAAGGCACTGACAAAACCAGTCATTGGTTTACCTGATCCGGCAAATCAAAACCGCTCAAAATGGCCTTTCCCGGGCATTACTCCGCTCGACGATGATGGCATAGCCGATTACTCGGGTTTTGGATCTGATGTTAAGGCACTTATTGAAAGGAAATTTGATAAAAACAAGCAATACCTGTGGCCTATACCGGCTGTAGAAAGAAGGGTAAACCCCAACATCACTCAGAACTTAAATTATTAACCTATAACACACACAAATGAATATTAGCCCTAATTTAAAAAGTTGTGCTGCCCTGGCGGCACTACTTTTATCTTTGAACACATTCGGACAGAAGACAACGAAACCACTGCAGGTAAGTGGTGTATATCCACATTTAGCTACGTTTAATGAGGGCTGGCCAAAAACAGAAAAAAGCACTGTAGGATTTGGTGAGGGGTTTGAAAATGGCATCGGAGCGATAACCCCATGGGCAAATAAGCTATGGATGGTTACCTATTCTCCTCATACCCCTAATGGAAGTGCAGATAAGCTTTATAGCGTAGATGCAGATCTGAATGTAACCATACATCCGGAAAGTATTGGCGGCACTCCTGCTAACAGGATGATCCATAAAGAATCGAATCAACTGATCACCAGTAGCTATTTTATTGATAAAAATGGAAAAGTAAGGGCAATTCCCTTTTCCGTAATGCCAGGCAGGATGACCGCAACCGCAAGGCACCTGACTGATCCGTCCAACAAAGTATACTTCTATGATATGGAGGGTAAGGTGTATGAGGTTGATGTAAATAGCCTTGCTGTTAAGAAACTATTTGAAAAACCTGTACCCGGCTGGCATGGAAAAGGCGCCTATACCGGTCAAAACCTCTTTGTTGTTGCGAACAACGGCGAGGATGCTGTTTTCAAATTGACGAAGGATATGCTAAAAGCAGGAGATTTGCCTAAGGGGCCAGAAGAAATGGGTGTTTTGGCAAGCTGGGATGGTAAGACCTGGAAAATCATAGAGCGAAAACAATTTACTGATATCACAGGACCCGGTGGTATTTATGGTTCACCAGACGATAAAAGTCCGCTATGGGCAATAGGCTGGGATAGGCGATCGGTAATTTTGAAGTTGCTTGATGGCGGACAATGGTATACTTATCGTTTGCCAAAAGCGGCACGTACCTACGACCATAGAGGCGGATGGTATACCGAATGGCCACGCATCAGGGAAGTTGGCAATGGAAAAATGCTGATGGATATGCATGGCATGATGTACGACTTTCCAAAAACTTTTTCGAGAAACAACAGCGCAGGTATTTCGCCTTTAAGCAGCCACTTGCGCTATATTCCAGATTTTTGCAGCTGGAACAATCAGATTGTAATTGCTACAGATGAGACTACTGTACTGCAAAATCCAATGGCCGGTCGCTCTCAATCGAACCTTTGGTTTGGCCAATGGAGCGATTTAAAAACATGGGGCGGTGCAACCGGTTGGGGCGGCCCATGGGATAACGATGCTGTAAAAGCAAACACAACTTCGGATGCCTTTTTGATCAATAATTTCAACAAAAAAGTGCTGCATTTAACCCAAACATCAGAACAGGCAGTGAGTTTTACCATACAGGTTGATAAAACAGGGAATAATAAATGGGTAGATTATAAGGTAATTAAGGTGCCAAAAAATGGTTATGTGAATTTTATTTTCCCGGCCGATTTTAAAGCTACCTGGATAAGGTTTAAAACAGATAAGGATTGTAGGGCTTCTGCTTTCTTCCATTTTACCGGAACAATGCACGAAAAGCAAGATCCTGTGTTCAATACTTTAAGCGATATTACCGACAAAGATGAGATTAGTTCTACGGTCATTCGCCCTGCAAACTTCAACAAAAACCTGCAGGTATTGTCGACCAGTAATGGCAAAAGTCAGTATGTAGAAGTTGATGAAAAACTGACCTTTTCTAACGGAGCGGTAGACAGTACTTCTCAAATGAAGCGTTTGCTGTCGTTAAGTAGAACCTATTCTGTAGATGAGGCTTCTGTGATTATCAAAGATAAAACGGGAACTTTCCGTTTACCAAAAACATCGGATGCTTACGAAACTTTTCCTTATCGCGATCGTCGCGAAGTTGAGTCGGAGCGCTTTATGCTGAACATACAAGGAACCTTTTATGAGGTTGGTCGCGAGGCTGGTTTCATAGCCCTTCGTCCGATTACCACACACCATAAAAAGATCGTAGATTTTTGTACGTGGAGAGGGTTACTGGTACTAAGCGGAACCAAACAGGGGGCAAAAGCTGATGGCCACTACTTTGCCAATGAAAAAAATACTGATGGACTTTGGTTCGGGGGAATTGATGACCTATGGAAAATGGGCAAACCTACAGGCCATGGAGGCGTTTGGGAAAGAGCTGCGGTTAAGTCGGGCACACCATCGCTGCCATATCTTATGACGGGGTATGATAAGAAGAAGGTTTCCTTAAGTGCTGATAAGGATGTGAAGATCACCTTAGAAGTTGATTTTGACCTTTCCGGCTTTCACACCTATAAAACCTTTACTGTTCCTGCCGGTAAAACGATCAACTATGAGTTCCCACAAGGGTTCAGCGCACATTGGATAAGGGCAATTTCAGATAAAGCCTGTACTGCCACAGTTGAGTTTACCTATCAATAACAAAATGGAAGTAACTAAAGAAAGAACGGCAACCCAGTATCTTCTGAGTGCGCCCGTAATTGTGGCTGCACTTGGGTACTTTGTAGATATTTATGACTTACTGCTTTTTGGCATTGTACGCATACCCAGCTTAACGGAGCTTGGGCTAAATGAAGTGGAACGCTCTGTTCAGGGTGCCAGTATTTTAAACTGGCAGATGAGTGGTTTGCTGATCGGGGGAATACTTTGGGGTGTTCTTGGTGATAAGAAAGGGCGTTTGTCGGTTTTATTCGGATCCATAATTACTTACTCTATCGCCAATTTTGCCTGCGGGTTTGTACACGATGTGAGCATTTATAAGCTATTCCGTTTTGTAGCCGGGGTAGGTTTGGCAGGAGAACTTGGCGCGGGTATTACGCTTGTTTCAGAAAGTTTACCTAAAAGGCTGAGGGCCATTGGTGCTTCAGTAGTAGCAGGAGTGGGGCTTCTTGGTGCTGTTGCCGCTTATTTTACCGTGGAACTTTTTAGCTGGCGATATGCCTATTTCACCGGTGGTGGATTAGGCATATTGCTTTTGTTTCTTCGAATTGGTGTTTTTGAATCGGGCATGTTTAAATCTATGCAGGACTTTGATGAACTTAAAAGAGGGTCACTGCTTTCCTTTTTTACAGATAAGAGCAGGCTTAAGCTTTATCTGAAATGCATAGGTATTGGATTGCCCACCTGGTATGTGATCGGTATTCTGGCCACCTTTAGCAACGAATTTGGTAAGGCATTGCACATTGCAGAAAATGTTAAGCCCGGTTTGGCAGTGATGTGGTGTTATGTAGGGCTGGCATCAGGCGACTTGCTGAGCGGTGTAATCAGTTATTATCTGGAATCGAGGCGCAAAGCGGTGGGGTTATTCATGTTGTTTACTTTAATCGGAAGTATTATTTATCTATATGCCGGCATAACCACCGCCACAGGTATATATATGATGCTCTTGTGGCTTGGATTTGGTATTGGTTACTGGGCCATGTTTGTAACCATTGGTGCAGAGCAATTCGGCACCAATATAAGGGCAACTGCTGCTACTACCATCCCCAATATGGTAAGAGGAACAGTGGTAGGGATGACCACCTTGTACGGCTTTTTGAAACCAACTGTATTAGAGCTACATGCTGCGGCTATTGTTGGTTTCATCTGTTTTGCAATCGGGTTTTACTCCATTATTACTATTCCGGAGACGCACGACAGAGATCTAGATTTTGTAGAACCGGAGTAAAATCCGGTCTACATGCCTTCTAAGGGCTTGTAATTCAATCATTAAAAATATTTTGTGAATTAATTTGGAAATGTAAATACTATATCTACATTTGTACTGTACTACATAAGTATTACAGTGCTACTTTATTCACAACGCTATGATCGAATTAACAAACCTTAGTTTCGGATACAGGAAAAAAGAACTTCTGTTTTGGAATCTGAACCTTAACCTGGAGACCGGCCATATTTATGGCTTGTTGGGAAAAAATGGGGCAGGTAAATCAACTTTACTTAAAAACATTGCAGGACTGGTATTCCCAACCGAGGGTACCTGMAAGGTTAATGGCCTTAGTGCAGCCAAGCGACTTCCTTCTTTTTTACAGGAATTGTTTTTTATTCCGGAAGAGATGGAACTGCCGTCGCTTTCAGGGAATGAATATGTTCGCCGTACGGCTCATTTTTATCCAAAATTTGATCACGCACAATTCTATAAAGTACTTGCTGAATTCAATGTGAATCCCGATGACAATTTAAAGCAGTTGTCTTTTGGTCAGCAGAAAAAAGTAATGATCACTTTTGGTCTGGCCACCAATACCTCATTGCTGATTATGGACGAGCCGACTAACGGGCTTGATATTCCTTCAAAAGTTCAGTTCAGAAGAATCATGGCCTCTTCAATCACAGAAGACCGCTGTATGATCATATCTACCCACCAGGTAAGAGATCTGGACAGTCTGATTGATACCTTACTTGTCCTTCACAAAAAGGAAATTGTGCTGAACAAGAGCCTGGATGATATTGGCGACCGCTTACTTTTTACCACGTCGGGTAATGCCAATAAAGAGGGAGTATTATATACCGCGTCTAACGCTATCGGCAATAATACCATTAGCATCAATAACCAACAGCACAACAACAAGGTTGATATGGAGCTGCTCTTTAATGCGATAATTGATGATCACACTGCTGTAATTGAATCTTTAAAATAACGCTATCATGAACGAAACTTTCAACTTTACCCGCTTTCTTAATCTGTTTAAGAAACACACCGCCGAGCAATACAAAACGTACTTAATGTCCACAGGCGTATTAATTGGAGTGTTAATCTTAGTCCTGGGTTTTATAAGTTATAGTACCAGGGGTCATATGGGCCCTGTTATACAAGCAGCAATGTTTGTAAATTTCCTGTTTTTTTCGGGAACTATTTTTACCAGCCTGATCTTTACCGATCTGGGCGACAGAAAAAAATCAATTCCGGCGTTATCGCTACCTGCTTCTCATTTCGAAAAATACCTGGTTGCCTGGCTATACTCATTTGTGATATTTCAACTTGTTTTTCTGGGCTGCTTTTATGCTATTGATTACCTGGTGATCAGTATCGGGAATGCAAACTCACCTGATAAAATAGAGGTTGTAAACGTATTTTCTCCTGATAGGAAAGTGTGGGTGTCATTTTTAGTGTTCGCTATATTACATTCTATCTGTTTTTTTGGTGCGGTATTTTTTGAGAAGCTCCATTTTATAAAAACGGTATTCAGTTTTTTCATTTTTATTGCGGTGTTGTGCCTGTTAAACCCGGTTTTACTTCATACTATATTTCAGGAGGAGATTGAAAATGGGATTCCCTTTAACATGGTCGGCCTTATCATCAAAAAAGAGAATATATATATTGAGCCAACACAAACAAGTTATATTATTGCGGCAACAGTAGCCATTTTGATTTCGGTAATCCTTTGGATAAGTACTTACTTCAGGCTAAAAGAAAAACAAGTGTAAGATGGAATTTAGAGAGAATGAAGCGATATACATGCAGATTGCAGGTTATGTAACTGAAAATATCATGTTGGAAAAATGGTTGCCTGAGGAAAAATTGCCTTCGGTACGTGAGCTGGCATCCGATCTGCAGGTGAATCCGCTAACTGTTGTAAGGGCGTATGAATTTCTGCAAGGTAAAGAGGTAATTGCCAACAAAAGGGGCATCGGTTTCTTTATTGCTGCAGATGCAGTACAGAAAGTAAAGAATTACAGCAAGGAGCGTTTTCTGGGGCAGGAGCTACCGGAGTTATTCAAAAGCATGTATCTGCTTGGCATTAGCGTAGAAGATATTGCTGAGCGATTTGAGATTTTTAAAGCACAAAACTACCAAACAAAATAGTTATGAAAACCAGCACAATGTTTATACTAGCAGCAGTKGTTGCCACATTTATTGGCCTTACCGCCTATAATTTTAGCCTTAAGGCATCCTTTTTAAAAGGAGACTATAAAAATCGGTTTTATGGTTTAACATTTAGTTCTGTTAAAGATGTAAACGAAGTCGAATTGCAGTCGGCAAACAGAATTACCATCCGCATTGAGAAGGGTAAAACCCCGGGCCTGTGGTTAAGAGACAGACTTAAGGGAAACCTGGTATGGACAAAAAATGGAAATTCGATAAAAATAGATCTGACAAAAGCAGCTAAAGACGGCGGTTTTCAGATTTGGGACAATGAATTGATCCTGATCATGCCAAGTACTGTTAAGCTAACCAGTCGTGCATATCACAGAGACAAAGAGGAAGAAAAAAGGGCCCATATTTCCGGCAACATTAATATTTCCGGTTTCGAGCAAGATGCGATGCAGTTGGATCTGGGTAAATACACCAGTGCATTTTTAGACAAATTGAAAGTGGGCAAGTTAAATGCGGTAATAGGTAATAAGGACAATGGGAATGCCAGCCTGGTTATTTCTTCGGCAAACCAGATCGATACGGCGGCTTTTGATATTCCTGGTGAGGGAAGTCTTGACCTGATGGATCCTAACATTACCAAAACGCATTATACCATTTCCGATAAGGCAACGGTTTCTTTAAACGGCAAAGCCTTACAGGCCATTAAAACAGAATAAGTGTTGATGCCATAATAATATTACCATAATCCGGAAACGGTAGCCATTATATTTTCAGATAATTTAATAAATTAACGGAAAATATTTCCTGTATGACTATTAGTAAAAAGCATCTTTTGGGATTGCTGACTGTTTCCGGATTACTTCTGGCTTATAAAAGTGATAAAATTGGATCAAATAGCACATTTGATTTTGCTTCAACAGCCAGGTATGCTGATACCATTGGTAAATACAGAGACTGGAAAGTTACCGGAGGTAATGGTGAAAATATAAAATATTCGAAGCTTAAACAGATCAATACCAGTAATGTAAGCCGGCTAAAGGTTGCATGGGTATATCATTCGGAGCAAAACGACAATACTAAATTTGGTTCCATTCAGTGTAATCCCATCATCGTTAATAACGTACTCTATGGAGTATCTCCAAAGCTAAAGCTCTTTGCGATAGATGCGGCTACCGGAAAAGAAAAATGGAATTTTGATCCGGCCGATTCTACCATAAATAAAACATGGCACCGCAATAGTGTAAACATGAACAGGGGTGTGGCTTATTGGCAGGAAGGAGCCGATAAGCGAATCATTTATACCGTAGGACCAATTGCCTTTGCAATAAATGCGGTTAGCGGTAAACTGATCTCCAGTTTTGGTAAAGACGGTGGGATAGACCTTAGGAAGGGGCTTGGAAGAGAAGAAAGCAAGGTTTTTGTAGCGCCTACTTCTCCCGTTATGGTTTATAAAAACCTGTTCTTTTTGAGCGGTTATGTAGGTGAGGAAACGCCGGGATACATCCGCGCATTTGATGTGAAAACGGGAAAACAGAAATGGGTGTTCCATACCATTCCTATGCCGGGAGAGCCCGGATATGAAACCTGGGAAGACAAAACGGCCTATAAACGCATGGGCTCCACAAATAGCTGGTCGGGCTTTAGTCTGGATGAAAAGAGAGGAATGTTGTTTGCCGGAACGGGTAACCCAAGCAATGATTTTTATGGTGGCGACCGACTGGGCAAAGGACTTTATGCCAACTGTGTACTGGCTTTAGATGTCCTTACCGGGAAATTGAAATGGCATTTTCAAACTGTACACCATGATGTATGGGATATGGATATTTCCAGTCCACCAATATTGACTACGATAACCCGTCAGGGTAAAAAGATAGATGCGGTAGCGCAAACTACTAAAACCGGGCTTATTTTCGTTTTCGAAAGGGCTACTGGTAAGCCGCTTTTCCCTATTGTGGAAAAGAAGATGATTACAAATACGCCAATTATTGGTGAGAAACTCTGGCCAACCCAGCCTTTCCCTGTTTTGCCTAAGCCTTTTGCCAGACAGATCTTAACAGAGAACGACCTGAATACTTTGGTTAGTGATTCATCTCAACAGGATATTAAAAAGCGCTTTAAAACTTATCGTTCGCAGGGAATATATACTCCGCCGACCAAAGAAGGAACCATTATTTTTCCGGGGTATGACGGTGGAGGCGAGTGGGGAGGCCCGGCTTTTGATCCTGAATCAAATATCCTGTACGTAAATGCCAATGAAATGGCCTGGGTGCTGAACCTTGTGGAGAATGAGCCGCCTGTAACTACGGCGCAAACGAATCTGGAAGCAGGCGCGGCCTTGTATAATAAGCATTGCATGGTTTGCCATGGTCCGGAACGATTGGGTGCAGGGGATTATCCGTCGATAGTGGGTGTTGAGAAGAAATATAACCTAACGCAGTTTACCGAGCTGTTGTCTACAGGCAGGCGGATGATGCCGGGATTTAATCACCTGAGTAAAGAAGAAAAAAACGCAATAGGATCATTTATTCTTGATCTTAAAGCTGAACAGGCAAAGCCTTATACCGGAAAATCAGAGGCCAAAACCGCAAAGGCAGCAAAGCCTTCTTATGGATCTACGGGTTATAACAAGTTCCTGACTAAGGAAGGTTATCCTGCGATCAGTCCGCCATGGGGAACTTTAAATGCCATCAACCTGAATACCGGGAAATATGTGTGGAAAGTTCCTTTTGGTGAATTTGAAGAACTGAAAAAGAAAGGAGTGCCCACTACAGGGCGCGAGAATTACGGAGGCCCGGTGGTTACTGCAGGCGGACTTATCTTTATTGGTGCAACAGCGGATGGTAAATTCAGGGCGATAGATAAAAAAACAGGGAAAATACTTTTCGAAACAGATTTACCTGCACCGGGTGTAGCCACGCCGGCAGTGTATGAAGCTGATGGTAAGCAATATGTGGTGATTGCCTGCGGAGGCTCAAAATGGGGAGGCAAATCTAGCGATGCGTACGTGGCGTTTACACTTTAGTAAGTAAATGTTAACCTACTGTTAAATATTTTATATAACTTTACTGGAAGGGATTAAAGATATTTATGAACGCTTACAGTAACTTTTCCGATCTGGAACTGACTGTTTCATTGAAACAGGGGGATGAACGTGCATTCAGGCAGGTTTTTGACTTGCATTTCAATAAGCTATATGTTTTCTGTTTTAGGTTCTTAAAACAGGGAACGGGCTGAAGAAATTGTTCACGATGCTTTGTTAAATGTTTGAGTTAACCGCGACAGGTTAAATGAGGAGTTTTGCCTTATCTGTATACCATTACCAGAACGCTGGCGCTAAATGCACTAAGAGATCTGGCCACGTTGCAAAGGGCTATTGATGCGCTTTGGACGGATATGGAAAAGGTAATCAATGAAACTGAAGAGTCTTTGTTGTTAAGCGACCTAAGGCAGTTTACAGAAAGTGCTTTGGTGCAGCTGCCGCCACAGCAACAGCTGATTTTTCGAATGAGCCGGTACCAGGGGCTTAGCTATGATGAAATTGCAGAGCAGTTGCATTTATCTAGGAACACGGTGAAGAACCATCTTATCGCGGCATTGAAGACTTTGAGAACGCATTTTAACCAGTCGGATGTGGCGTATTTTATATTGATTAGCGTAGGGATTGGTTGCGGGGTGGGTTAAAAAGCAATGCTAAATCTGTGCATGTTGTTTTCATAATGATAAGTAACCTGCCACTTATTAATGTTGCAAATCTGCTTTACAATTGATAATCCAAGACCATTGCCTTTGTACCCGGCAGTTCCTTTGCCAAATCTGGTGAACAACTTAGATTCAGGGAAAGAAAGCGGTTCTCCTTCATTACTGATCGCCAGCGAATGTTCATTCAGGCTAAAAACTATTTTGGAACCGGCATCGGTATAAGAAAGGGCATTTGTTAGCAAATTAGAAATCAAAACTTCCATCAGGAATGAGCTGGCATACACTACCTTGGACTCAATATGCTGTTCAACCTGTAAGTCTTTATGCTGAAACAGGTCTTCCATTAAATCATAATTGCGTTTCAGCGTATTCTCTAAGGATACCCATTGTACGTCGGTAAATGCATTATTCTCCAGTTTGGCCAGCAGCAGCAAACCCTTGTTTACTTTACTAAGGCGTATTGTTGCTTCTTTTGCATCGTTAAGTAAACGCGCAATGTCTCCCGTTAATGGTTGCTGACTAATACTTTCCAATCTCGTTTTCAGGATACTAAGAGGGGTTTGAATTTCATGTGAGGCATTTTCAGTAAATTCCTTTAAAGCCGTATATTCCCTTTTGCCCCTGGCCGCCAAATCGATAAGTACGCTGTTCATTTCCTTAAACTCAGTCACATCAGTACGCGTTAGCTGTAATTCTTCTTTTGAACTTACAGAGTACCCCTTCATCCGCTTCAGGTTTATTAAAAATGGTTTCCATATCCTGCTGCTAATGAAATAGTTGACCAACGTGCCAAGTACAATTAACAGGACTGCTATGGACAGGAAAATGTAGAGGATGGTTTTAGAATAATTGTCCCAGCCAATATATGTAGTCATAACCCTAATGCGGTAGGGCTGACCATTGATCTTTTTGCTCTCTGAGAAGTAGTAGTACCCTTCAGTTACTTTTTGGAGCCGATCATAAATGAGGGTGTCTTTAAAAACTTTAGGCAGCTTCATCAGGCTTTCATCGCCCTTGGTGATGGTTACCAATGGGAAAGCTACCGTTCGCCCCATATGGATTTCTTCGGCAACCATATCGGTCTGTAATTCCAGCTGCTCCTCTATTTCTTTAGATATTTCATGCCTCAGAAAAAGGAACAGCATGCAGCCGGTAATGCCTAAAACCAATGCACTTAGTCCAAAATGATAATAACTAATTTTTGATAAGAGCCTCACTAGTACGTAAACTTATAACCCATTCCATATACTGTTTTGATGTATTCTTTGCCGGAAATGTTGCACAGTTTTTTCCTCAGATTCTTCATGTGTACATATACCGTATCGAAGTTATCACTCTGGTCGAAATGATCTCCCCAAAGGTGCTCAACTATTGATGCTTTGCTCACCACACGGTTCTTATTGATGACGAAATAAATGAGCATGTCGTATTCCTTTCTGGTTAGGCTTACCTCGCTGTCTTTGAAAAAGAATGATTTGGAAGAAGGGTGCATGGTGAAATCGTCGAATGTGATCTGTTCGGCACCTTTTAATGTTTTTCTGCGGTATATGGCGTTGACCCGGGCGTTCAATTCTTCCAGGTAAAAAGGTTTTGTGAGGTAGTCGTCGGCGCCAAGATTTAATCCATTCAGTTTGTCCTGAAGCGAATCTTTTGCCGAGAGAATAAGGATTCCGGTTTCCAGATGGCTTTTTCTGATGTCTTCTATGAGGTCTATCCCGCTTCCATCGGGCAGGGTAATGTCGAGCACTACAACATCATACATGTAGTCCCTTAGTTTCTGCTCGGCCTGACCAAAAGTTATAGCCTGTTCGCATATGCAATCGAGTGAGCTGAAATAGGTTTCCATTTCTTCCAATAGTACCGGTTCATCTTCTACAAACAACACCTTCATAATTATTATTCAAATTAAATACGATTTTTTTAGACTCTTTAGAAATTCTTTAGAATTGGCTTTAATATTTGCAGCAAGATTAGCACTTATTTAGACTTAATACAAACAATATAGTGATAAATTATATAATCAAATAGAAAAATGAAAATTCAATACTTTAAGAGTTCAGTATTTATTGCCCTTGCTGTTGTGGGTCTTGCTTCGTGTAAGAAAGATAATGTTCAGGATGATGTTATTCCTCCTTATGAAGTGCCAACAACCTACAACTTCGCCGGAGCAAACTACACTGCTTCGACGCAAAGGGTAAAAATGGCTTTAGAGTTGAACTCTTACCTTGGAACTGCATTAAATGCTACCATTACTTCAACAAAAGCAAATGATTATTTTAACAATACTAATAATCCATTTACAACTGATGCAACTCTAAACGCATCTGGTGTGAAACTGGCTGACAAAACTGCTGATGCTGAAACTTTCACAGGATACTTTGTGGAGCAAGCTGCAAACAGTACTAAAAATGCCATTGAAGCTACAAACGGTAGTGCTGGTTACGTTATTAAAGGCACTTCAAAAAGACTGGTAAGCGCAACAGGTTTAGAGTACAACCAGGCAGTAGCTAAAGGTATGATGGGCGCTTTATTCTTTAAAGAAGCTATTAATATCCTAAACAGTGTGCCTGATGCTAATAATGTTACTGTTACTAATGGTACAACAGCTATGCAACGCAGCTGGGATGAAGCTTTTGGTTATTTAGGTGTACCTGTTGATTACAATCCGGACAAAACCTATGCTAACACAGATGCGGTTAGACCATTATTATGGGGTGGTTATCTTGCTGAACGCGGTAAAGGAATTGAAGCAGGTAAAATAATTTTCAACGCTTTCTTAAAAGGCCGTGCGGCAATTGGGGCTAAAGATTACCTAGTTGTAAAAGAGCAGATCACTATTATTCAGGCTAAATGGGAGCAATTGGTTGCTGCCGCGGCACTTGCTTACACTACAATACCTACTAATTCAGTAAGCGTTGGTGACCTGCCTACGCAGTTCCATGCTTTATCTGAAGGTTATGGATTTATTTCATGCTTCAAATATCGCCCTGCAAACAGTAAATTAACGGACGCAAACTACCAGAAGCTTAAAGCAACAATCGGTACTAATTTCTATACATTAATCAACGAGGCTAATTTTACTAAATTGGTTGAGGCACAAAATATATTAAAAACAACCTACGGTTTAAACTAAATAGCAGTTTTGTTTTAGTAAGGCTCCTGGCACTTTTGCGCCAGGAGCTTTCATTGTTAATACATTAAGTTAAAGAATATGAA